>JBCCFQ010000295.1:0-5361 GCA_039029655.1 Pseudomonadota bacterium
CCCAACTGGCCAACTATACCAAGCTGACGTTGGGTGGTAGCGACCGAGTATTCACACTGTTACTCAGCATGTTTATTGTTGGCATCGCCACAGGATCTTTGCTTTGCGAAAAGCTCTCCGGCAGGCGGGTTGAGGTGGGCTTAGTGCCACTAGGCTCTATTGGCTTAACGGTGTTTGGCATTCACCTGTATTTTGCTTATCCCGGTCCCAGCGGTTTAGAGAATCTGTCCATCTCGGAATTTTTGCAACAAAGCGGAAACATTCGCGTCCTTGCTGACATAGTGTTAATTGGGGTTTTTGGGGGATTCTACATCGTCCCGTTGTTCGCGATGATTCAACAAAGGACAGCACCGAAAAAGCGCGCCCGGGTCATCGCCGCCGCCAATATTCTAAATGCACTCTTCATGGTGGCAGCCGCCGTCATCGCCATAGTTACATTACAATTTATAACCATACCCCAATTGTTTTTGGGCCTAGCCATTGCCAATGCCCTGGTAGTCATCTACATCTATGCCCTGGTCCCAGAATTCACACTTCGTTTCTTTGCCTGGCTTTTGATTAGCACTTTGTACCGGGTTAAGCCAAAGGACTTGGAACGTATACCGGCAGAGGGTCCTGCACTACTGATTTGCAACCATGTTAGTTTTGTCGACCCACTAATCATTGGTGGCACTATCCACAGACCCGTTCGGTTCGTGATGTACCACAAGATATACAACACGCCATTGCTCAACTATTTGTTTCGCGCCGCTAAGGCAATACCCATAGCATCCAGAACCGAAGATGAGCAGATGCTGGAACAAGCCTATACCCAAATCGCCGAGGAACTAAATGACGGGCGTATCGTGTGTATTTTTCCGGAAGGTCAGATCACCCGATCTGGAGAAATCAACGAGTTCAAACGCGGCGTGGAGAGAATCGTAGAAACTACGCCCGTGCCAGTTATCCCAATGGCCCTTAGAGGAATGTGGGGCAGCTTCTTTAGTCGTTATAGCGGCCGCGCCTTATTTACCTGGCCGAGGAAGCTGTGGGCCAACATTGGACTGTGGGTGGGAGCACCGGTGCAGCCAACCGAGGTTTCCGCTGAAGCTCTGTTTCAAGAAGTCAGCCTGCTAAGAGGCGATGAGCGCTAAACTAGTGCTTTTGCCAAACCACCCGGTTGATGTAGTCGGTATAGCTCAAAATAATTCGTAAGACTTTCTCTGACACATTGGGCGCCTCATAGTCCGCTACCAGCTTCAAATCTCTCTTGGGCCCCCGTTTTTGTTCCCCAACTATCTCCAATGCCTGCTGAACACGTTCCCATCGAAGGCCAGTCATCATCACTGCACCCTCCTCCATGCCTTCTGGACGTTCATGAGCTTCCCGAATATTGAGCGCAGGGAAATTGAGAATGGAGCTTTCCTCTGTGATGGTTCCGCTATCCGATAAGACACAGCTAGCTTCCCGCTGCAAACGAACATAGTCCAACAGACCCAGAGGTTTTAACAACTCAACCCTCTTATCCAACACAATGCCGGACACATCCAGTCGGCTCCGGGTTCTAGGGTGTGTAGACACAATGATTCTTCGATCGAATCTTTCCGCCATACCATTGAGAGTATCCCCTAGTAACTGCAGATTCAGGGAGGAATCTACATTCTCCTCGCGATGACAACTCACCACAAAGTAATCCTGGGACTTTAGGTGAAGATCATCCAACACCGTCGATGCATCAACACCAGCCTTGTAGTGGTGTAACACCTCATACATTGGACTACCAGTCACAACGATTCGATCGGGTTGCAGTCCCTCCCGCAGCAAATGCTCACGAGCAATTTGACTGTAGGGCATATTGATGTCGCTGGTGTGATCGACGATCCGCCGGTTGATTTCCTCAGGCACTCGTTGGTCAAAACACCGGTTGCCGGCCTCCATATGGAACACAGGTATCTTTCGGCGTTTCGCCGCTATCACAGCAAGACAACTATTGGTATCTCCTAGGACCAACAGCGCCTCAGGAGACTCACGTTCGAGTACGGGATCCACTTTGGCGATCACGTTCCCTAAGGTTTCCGCCGTTGTTTCCCCCACTGCTTCTAGATAGTGATCGGGTTTTCGTATTTTAAGCTGTTCAAAAAATACTTCGTTTAGTTCGTAGTCATAGTTTTGCCCAGTATGAACAAAGACATGATCCACCGCTGAATCCAGACGAGCAATCACACGAGATAACCGAATAATTTCTGGGCGGGTACCCACCACGGTCATGACCTTGAGTTTTTTCATTGGGCTACGGGCTCTCCATAGGTATCAGGGTTTTCAGGATCAAAAATCTCATGAGCCCAAAACAGAGTGACCAGCTGGGTGTCACCGGTATTGGTGATGTTGTGCGTGTGAAAGGGCGGCATGTCGATGTAAACCGGTTGGTCACCGGTGACCGGAAAGTCATGCACTTCGTCGCTAAAAAGCTTACGAATTTGGATTAATGCCTCACCCTCCAGAACCAAAAACCGCTCTATCTTGTGATGATGAAAATGATTACCACGGGTAATGCCAGGTTTGGTGGTGGACACAAAACACTGGCCACCATTTAAACTGCGTATGGCCTCAAACAGCGAACCACGATTGTCAGTGTGCAGAGTCAGTGGCACCGGGTAGTGTTTTGGGAATAGGTAAGAACGCAGGCTATTAAACAAAGCCAAATCAAAATCATCGTCAAACGACGGCATCAACTGATTCTTGTATTGCTCTGACATTGTGGAGAGTCGGTCCGCCAAAACAGGCACGGAGATCTTGGTGCCGGCCATTCGAAATTCGCCAGACAATCCATCGTCGATGGTGGCTTGAATCTCACGGCATACCTGTTGTGCATGGACTAGTTCCACCTCCCCTTCATTCACCGTCAAGGTTTCACCTTGACTGAGCTGATGGCAAAAAGTGGCCACGGCGGAGTTGTAAAAAGGTTTGCAGTATTCCCCAAAAATGTTTGGCAAGACAAGATTTCGAAAGGATGCCCCACGAGCGGTGGCCCACTCAGAAAAGTGATCGGCCACCTTTCGTTTTGATAGTCCGTACACCGTGTCCCTGTCAACGTGAGTACTGGAAGAAAAAATAATCTGAGGCGTTACACCGTTACTGTCACAGGCCAAAGTAACGTCTTGAGCAAGCTCCACGTTGGTCTTCAGGATTTCTTCGTCCGGTGCACGATTGAGACCTGCCAAGTGCACAATAACCTCGGCGCCTTTGACGAACTTGCTTTTTTCATCTTCGTCGGCAAACGTGCCTCTGCCTGCGCAACGTACTTCGTATCGCTCATCATTATGCAATCGCGCTCTTAAATGAAACCCCAAAAAGCCATAGGCCCCGGTGATGCAAACAACTTTTTTCATTAACTTGAACCCGGAAGCTCGGCCATCACTTCAGGCAGCGTCTTCAAAAGCGATACCGTATCGGAAACAGAGAGTTGTACCGTATTCTCAGACGTATAATCCTCAATCACAGCTTCGGTCACATTGCCTTTGGTGAAGTACTTCGAGTAGTTGAGATCTCTACCGTCCATCTTTATGCGGTAGTACTCGCCCATATCCTCAGAACGCAACAACTCTTCGCGAGATACCAGAGTTTCATGAAGCTTCTCACCATGGCGCATCCCGATAACTTTGACTTCAGGTTGTCGATCAAATAGTTGACCCAACGCCTGAACCAAGACTTCGATGGTACAAGCCGGCGCCTTGCGAACGAAAATGTCACCTTGCTCGGCTTGTTCGAAAGCGTGAACCACTAGTTTGATGGCGTCGGATAAGGGTAACAAAAATCGCGTCATATCGTTTTCCGTTACAGTCACTGAATGTCCCGCCTTGATCTGCTTCATGAACAAAGGAATTACCGAACCTCTGGAGCACATAACGTTGCCGTAGCGAACACTGGCGATGGTAGTGGCGCCCTCACCGACGGTTCTCGCAACAGACTGAGCGACTTTTTCCATCAAAGCTTTGGTGATACCCATAGCGTTGACAGGATAAACAGCCTTATCCGTACCAAGGCAAATTAGCCGTTTAACCCCCGTCGTCACGGCGCCCTCCACCACATTGTGACTACCGATGACGTTGGTTGACACAGCCTGCATAGGAAAAAACTCGCAGGAAGGGACCTGCTTCAGTGCAGCCGCATGAAACACATAGTCGACACCCCGCATGGCATCAATAACACTGTCCCGCTCACGGACGTCCCCAATATAAAAACGCACCTTGGGATTGCCCAGCTCCAAACGCATATGCTCTTGTTTCAGTTCGTCGCGGCTAAAGATACGAATCTCGCCAAACTCCTTTTCTAGTAAATAATCCAAAAAAGCATGACCAAAGGAGCCCGTCCCACCTGTTATCAAGATGGTTTTATCGCTGAATGTCTGCACTAAATCCTCACTTAGAGTTTTGAGCCAACCGAGGCGGAGCGATTATTATACTCGATTTACGGCCAAACCACGCCAGGATGCCGGCTAAAGCTGCTGCAGCTCATAAATCATGAGACTGGAGTCTTTGGGCAAAAACAAACCACCACCTAGGTTCTTGAAATGGCGCTTAAGCCGACGGCGATACCAATCCCCGGTGCGTCGTTGGATGTTTTCATCGGACAGAGATTGATCACAAGTGTGTCGCCAATCGCCGGCGGTGGTGATTTGCAAAAAGACCAGTCCCCGACACAGCCTGGCGATGTTGCGTATGGCCTTGCCTACATCGGCATCGGGCAAGTATTGGATGACATCTTGACAGATCACCAGGTCGTAACGCCCTCGACCCCGATAGTCCACCACCGATCCCTCTTGCCATCCGTAGGTATCGCATAAGTAACGGCTATGCTCCACCCCTTGGTAGGCCGCCTTGGGGAAGGCGTGCTCCACGGCGTCTCGCCAGTAGCCCACTCCGCAGCCTAAATCCAGCACTCGTTTTACGGGTTGCTCAAGATACTTCACATAGCTACACACAAAGTCCGCCAGCCTGCCGTGCTCGGAGTCATCGGTGACGCGGGTGGTCTTGCTGTGGTAATAACGCTGGTAATAAGACCGGTCGAAATAATCTTGTTTGGGCACTGGACTCTTTGTCTCCTAACCTGAATAGGCAACACCCCCGCGGGGCATAGGGTATTTTAGTCCCGTGGCACAATTGAACAACACCACCGAGTCATTGGCAGCAATTTGGCCGGTCTTGAGTGATTGTTGATACGCGGCAAATGTCGCCGCACCTTCCGGACACAACAAAAGACCATCTCGACTGGCCACTTGATGTCGCGCATCTTCAATGGCCTTGTCACTCACAGCAATAGCATAGCCACCACTTTCGCGCACGGCACGCAAAATCAGGAAATCTCCAATGGCTGCCGGTACAC
>JBCCFQ010000296.1:0-5350 GCA_039029655.1 Pseudomonadota bacterium
ACAAAGCCGGGGCCAAGGCATCCTTCGAAAAAAGCTTGAGCTTATTGCCGACACCGACAGCCCATAACGAACTGGGGGAAATGTCTTTGGCGGCGGGCAATCGCCAACAAGCCCTAAAGCATTTCCAGGTGGCGGCTCAGTCAAACTCAGAGGTCGGTAAGCGAGCAAATGTTTCTGCTACCCGTCTAGAGTTACCATCCAACCCAAGCAAGTATATAAAGACGCGAATCTCACAAGATGAAGAGGGACGGATTGTAATTTTGGTGGGCAATCAATCCAATGTGTCAGTGAAAAACGTGCGCGTCGCAGCGGCTTTTGTGGACGCCTACGGCAAACAAACGTCTCAAACCCAAACCTTCCGGGTAAGAGGACAAATCGAACCACAAAAAGCAACGGTGGTACGGACAGGGTATGAGAATGCTCAGGGGTTAAGGGCGCAGGTTCAGCGAGCGGAAGTGGTGGATTAGGGGCTGGGGCTCCTAGACTCTGGGCTATAGGCTAATAGGCTCTAGACACCAGACACCAGTTTCTCAAGCGTACCCCACTACGTACCGAATGTTCCAACTGTCCCCTAGCGCCCATAGCCTATCGCCCAACCCTCTTGACATAACCCTCCCCCAATATGTCAACAACCACTGGCCAACCCGGTAATTGTCCTTACACTGGATCATGCTTTATTCCACCAATAATAAAACCTAAGGAGTAAGATCATGAAAGGACCGAATATGATTGGCCCCGAAAATATCGGACCAGATACGATTGGACCTGATGGCCCGGGTATGGGCCCTGTTGTTGGACCAATGGGTCCTCCAAGCGGCCCAGTTACCGGACCTGAAGCGTAAGCCAGTCCGTAGCGAAAACATGGCAAAAAAAAGGGCTTCTTTTGAAGCCCTTTTTTATTTTTGCGCTGTATCAATTTAGTTCACGGAACAAAAACAATAATAGTAGAGATTTCTTGGGTCGTTGAATTTTGCTAAGGTTTTGAATTCCGCGACTAAGCCTTCAAACCAACGTCCCGCCATCCCCACATCTGTCCGCTGGGTAAACTTTGCCTCGGTAGATTTAGCCTTGCTTAGAAAGGCCAGGAGCAGAGAATCGGTGAACCCCAGTTCTCTTTCAATGTACTTGACGGAATAGTCATCTGCGACACCCGCGTGTTCCGCAGCCTTTTGAATCACATCAGACAGACTACCTAGTTGATCCACCAAACCTAAATCCCGGGCGTCGCTACCAATCCAAACACGGCCACGAGCAACTTCATCAACGGCATCAACCTCAAGACCTCTGGCCGTTGCGACACGATCCAAGAACGTTGCGTAACTACCCTCTACGCCTAACTGCAATACGGCGCGTCCCTCCTCACTCAGGGCTCGATCTGGACGAATGGCACCGGCTAACTTCGTGGTCCCAAAACCATCAACGTTTAACCCCAGCTTTCCAATGGCACGATCAAAAGTTGGAAACATGGAGTAAACACCGATTGAGCCTGTGATGGTAGAAGGGTGCGCCCAAATTTCCTCACCCGCTAACGCAATGTAATAGCCACCTGAGGCCGCCACGCTGCTCATGGACACATACAAGGGTTTGCCCGTGGCTTTGAGCTGTTCGAGTTCCCTGAGAATAACCTCAGAGGCAAACATACTACCTCCACCAGAATCCACCTGAAGCACCACGGCTTTAACGTCGTCATCTCTGGCCGCACGTCGAATCAGCTGTGCTGTAGAGTCTCCACCTATTGCACCGGGTGGTTGATTACCCCCAACTATAGTCCCAGTGGCTACAACCACACCGACTTTATTCGCCGACAGACTCAGTGATGAAAGACGCTGTACCTCTAAATAACGTTCATACCCCACCTGATTAAAGGTATCGGTCTTCTCGTTCCTTCCCACCAGATTTACGATCTTCTCCCGCGCTTCCTGACGGGTTAATAGCTCATCCACCATCTGTTGTTGCAAAGCCAGTTGTGCCATGTCGCCATTTTGCACTTTTAACTCTGAAACAAATGTGTCGGCATACACTTGCACCTTGTCCGAATCAAAACCCCGCGCCGTGCTCACACCCTCTTTGTAGTCTTGCCACAGTTTGCTCAACCAAATCATGGTGGACTGTCGATTCTCGTCAGACATATCGTTTCGCGAATAGGGTTCCACCGCTGACTTAAACTCGCCAACTCGAAAAATATTCCAATCGATGGATAACTTGTCCAACGCTTCCTTATAATAGGTCTGGTAAGTACCATAGCCCTGCAAAAAAACCACACCCAATGGATGCATGTACACCTGGTCGGCATGGGCCGCCAGGTAGTATTGATTTTGCAAGTAAGCGTCACCAAAGGCGATGACCTTCTTTCCGCTGGCTTTGAACTCATCCAATGCAGCAGCAACGGTTTGAAGCTTGCTTAGGCCGGCACCCCACATACCATCCAAATCAAGAACAATCGCCTTAATCCGACCATCATCCTTCGCCAAAGTAATGGCCTCTACAATGTCCCGAACCAATGTCTGCCTTAACTCGTCCCCAGTAAACTCTCGGGTAGCGCGATCCAAAGCATCACCTTCCAGCTGATTCACCAGATTACCATCCGGCGCAATTACTAGAGCCGCCTGGGAAGGCAATGTCACTTCACCGCCGGAAGAAAATACGTAGGAAAGCAACAGCACAATAAAGATGACAAAAATTAGATTGACGAATGCGCGTCGTGTGCCGTCAACAACACGCCACACACCGCCAAGCAATCTAAACAACGGGTTTCGACTAGCCATGTAAAATTCCTATTTCACCCGAATCAAAGTCGGGCCCATTCACTAGAAAACACTAAAGCAATGCCAACGACAAAGTCGGCCAATAAGTAATGATTAATACGGACAGCAACAAAATTAGCAAAAACGGCAAGGTAGACGCATAAATCTTCATAATAGACTCGTCAAAGCGATAACTTGCAATAAACAAATTGAGACCGACTGGGGGCGTTACATAACCAAGCTGCATATTTGCCAAAAAAATGATTCCTAAGTGGACCGGGTGAATATCAAATCCCATGGCCACAGGAAGGATTAGCGGCACAACCAAAACAATAGCAGAGAAAATGTCCAGAATCGCGCCGAGCACCAGCAAGAAAATGTTCAGTAACAACAAAAACGTGAGGGGACTATCAATCTTTTGACTGACAAACTCGAAAAGCCGACTTGGAATTTCCGCATCAATCATATAGTTGGTTGATGCAAGTGACACGCCAAGTATTATGAGAATACCACCCACCAATAGCATGGACTCGCGAACGATCTGAGGCAGCTGACTCAATCGAACTTCGCGCAACACGAAAAGATCAATGACCAGAACATAAACTGCTGTAACCGCCGCCGCTTCTGATACGGCGAAGTAACCACTGTAGATCCCACCCAGCACAATAATCGGCAAGGGTATTTCCCACTTGGCTTCATTAACAGCGGCCACCACTTCGCGCCAACTGAATCGATTACTACTTCGCAAATGACGGTTATGCCAAAAGCTGTATAGGGATAGCATCAACAGCATGACAAGTCCGGGAAAGATGCCTGCCAGAAACAGCTGATCAATGGAGACTTCCGCAACGATGCCGTAGAGTATTAACGGCAACGAGGGGGCAAACAAAAGCCCTAAGCTGCCGGAAGTGGTGATTAAACCTAAGCTAAAATTGTCGTCGTACTTTGCTTGCTGTAGGGCCGGATACAAAATGGCCCCCAATGCGATAATGGTGACACCCGATGCGCCGGTGAAGGCGGTAAAAAAAGCACAAGCCGCCAGCGCCACCACACTTAAGCCACCCGGCAACCAACCCAACAAAGCATTGCTGAGTCTTACTAACCGTCTCGGTGCACCACTTTCACTGAGCAGATACCCCGCGAATGTGAACAAGGGAATTGCCAGTAAGATGGGCATCTCGGCAATTCGATACACTTCCACTGGCACGATTTGCAGCAGCTCCCAAGCCCCTTCGTCCGTAGAGCGGTAAAACCCCCACAACGCGCTGGCGGCAATAACCGCAAACAGTGGCGCGCCAAACAGGGCCAGCACGATCAACACTATGGGAACGATCAGGTCCACTAGCCCAGCTCTTTACCTAGCAGCGTTGCAAGCCCATAGACAAGATACCTATAGGCAATTAAGCCGAACCCAATTGGCAGAATGGATTGAAAAATCCAAGCGGGTGCTCCACCCATAACCGTGTCACCGAACTGAAAGGTCCCAGACACGAAAACACCCGCATGCCAAGCCACTAAAGCGCAGACAAACGCCGTGAACACACAGGTGACCACCCCGGCGATCCGTTGCCAGGAGTCGTTTAGAAAACGGGATAAGACATCGATTTTGATATGACGGCGGTCCCTGCTTGCCACCACAGCTCCGGCCAGCCCCAACCAAAGCACCAAGATACGCAAAAGTTCATCTGTCCAGATGATCCCGGTGTCGAACACATTGCGCAGTATGATTTGCCCAGCCGCCAAAACAATCATGCTGAGCAAAAGCAGAATGAGTACCGCATTCTCTGTTAACCGAGAAACCTGCTCCAGCCGCTTGAGCAACGACGAGCTCATTGAGCGTCTGCGGCGACCTTAGACTGACCTTGACGATACTCTGTGATTAACTCGCGGATCTCAGCCAAAGCCTCTTTGCCGAACAATCCATCCTTTGCCATTTGATCGATGACCGCATCGGTCTGTTTACGCCAATTCTGTTCATCACCTGAATTGGGCGCTATCTCCTGAACACCATTGGCAAGTAGTGCATTAAAAGCACTTTCATTGTCTTCAATGGCTTGACGATCAAAATCGCGGTAGAGAGACTCCATAACGGACCTGACCACTTGTTGGTCCTCTGGCGACATTTTCCTAAAAGTGCGTTTGTCGATAACAGTCAAGGCCATCACATAGACCAAAGGCGTCTTCGTCACATACTTTATCTTGGTGTGCCATTGAAACACCACGGCGCCAACAGGGGAGCTGGCAATGATGTCGATAAGTCCAGTCTGCAAACCGGTCAGCACGTCAGTCATAGGCAACGTCACGGGTGAAAGCCCTAAGGACTCCATGGCGGCATAACTCACTTTGTCACCCTCGGGTACCCAAACTTTTTGGCCCTTAATATCGTCCAGCGTTCTGATGGGGGAATTCGCCATGAATTGCGCGAAGCCTGCTCCGGCAAAACCAAAGGCAACCATGCCCTTGGCCTCCAGATCATCCAACAACGCCTTATCCATACGTTCCCTAATTTAATCAACCTCTTCCTGATAATCGAATAACAACGGCAAACCGTACACTTACAAGTCCGGCACCAAGGGGGTAAACGCACCTGAAACAAAAGCGCCCCC
>JBCCFQ010000297.1:0-5346 GCA_039029655.1 Pseudomonadota bacterium
AAGTCAGTTATGAAGAACAGATTGATCTTTTTGCTGTTGTTTTTCCTTGGACATTCTGCGTTGGCCGAACAAAAACTTGAGCCTGTGACTCAACAGGTATGGCGTGAAGCGGTAATCAGTGTGACGGATCTGTATGAGACAGCGCGGTTTTTTAGAGAAATAGGGGGCTATGAAGTGAAATGGCGAGGTCCTCTAGACGAATCTGCGTTAAACAGCTGGGGTCTGTCCAAAGACGCTCGGGGTGAGGCCATGTTGCTGGGCCCGCCAGACTACACCACGGGCTTTGTTCGTTTGGTTCGCTTCGATAATGCCGGACCACGACAGCCTATGCGGCCTGGCTCTCGTGCCTGGGATACGGGTTGTTACTTTAGTTTGATGATTCGTGTCAAAGGTATGCAAAAGATTTACGACGACGCCATTGGGATGGGGTGGTGGACGGAAACACCAATCACTGATCTCAGTTTTGGAACGTCCAAACTCAAAGTGGTGATCTACAAAGGACCCGATGGTGTACAGGTTCAAACCTACGAACGACTAACCCCGCCATTACCCGAGGCCATACCGCCCTTCGAACGTATGGCGGGTCCTTTTAATATGATGCAGATGGTTAGAGATCGGGACGTGACATACGATTTTTTCACCAACGTCCTGGGGTTCGACACCTTTTATCTAGGCAAGCCCTATGTCTCCAAAGAACCCGTGTCTATGCCTTTAGGTATTCCCATTAACATGACCACCACGGCTCGTTATCGAGCAGGCATCGTGTTTCCAGTACCGGGAGAGTTTGGTCGCATGGAAATGATCGAAATGATGGATTTGAAAGGCCATGATTTTAGTGATCGCTGTGATGCGCCTAACTTAGGCCTACTGGCGGTTCGCTACCCGGTGGACGATGCGCAAGCCACCGCCACAACTATTGAGAGTCGGGGTGGTAAGGTTGTTCGTCACAATAAGGACGTGAGTATGGAACCTTACGGTAGACTAAACATAGTTACCACCAAGTCCCCGGATGGTGGAATCGTCCAGTTTTTTGATGACGCATCTTAAGGAGAGCATCATGAACAGCAAGGCCCATGAGATGTTGCCGGATACCAATCATGACGAGCAGGCCATGCAAGAGTATGTTCGATGTTGGCGTCGACACCTAGCTCACAAGGTGTTGCCTGGTGCAAAGGTCGTCTACGAAAAGCGCGTTAGACCTGATTTCGTAATCCAAGAAAAACGGGATCTGGAGTCAATAAAAGATGTGCGTCAGGCAATGACCAAAGATGGTTACTACCAGTTCTGGAGTGCCATGCAACGTCGCAGCCAGGAAATGATGTGGGAGTCGGTGATTGATCCGACGGAAAGAAACTTAGAAAACTTAGTGGACGTTTTTGAGCGGGCAGAAAAGGACAATGCCTACGAGGGCTCTTTGAGTCTTGATCCTGAGCTTGAAATCCCCAAGTACCACACCGCCGTGGATATTCATATTCAACCTGGAGCCTATCATTCCGAGTTTTGTAAGGACGACGTCAGTGCCGGTGTACTCTATGAGGCGGGTTTGCCCATTTACATCGATGGTATGTTGGGGCCCGACAGTGACGGTTTAGGAGAAAATCTGGTCCGGTTTCATGGTGAGCGCTTTCCCGATCACCGGCCTGTGAAAATTTTGGATGTTGGTTGTGCGGTTGGAAATAGCACGTTGCCGTGGAAGCGGGCGTTTCCAGAAGCTCAAGTTTATGCCATTGATGTGGCCGCCCCTTGTTTACGCTATGGCCATGCCCGCGCGCGTCACTACAGTCTCCCTGTCCATTTCTCTCAGCAAAACGCAGAGCAAACCAACTTTGATGATGGATCGTTTGACTTGATCGTATCCCATTTGGTTTTGCATGAGACATCCAAACCCGCTATGGCCAACATTTTGAGAGAATGTTTGCGTTTATTAAGGCCAGGGGGATTGATGTTGCACTTAGATATCTCCAGAGGTGAGGGCATCTATGATCAATTCATTTATCAGTGGGAGACCTACAACAACAACGAGACGTTCTCGGCCTTCTTAACCGGCGCGAATTTAAGCCATATTGGAGAGCAGGCAGGTTTTGAACGGGGTAAGGTCAATGTGGACTCCGCCCAAGCCATCGCATTTCAGGTGGATGAGTTTAAGACGATGGACGACTTCGCATGGCCGGTCTTGGTGGGTAAGAAATAGGAGTCAAGAAATGACTGATCCAAAACTGGCCAGGGTTGCCAAAGGAAAGCGGCCACAATATTTTTCCGACCCCGCCACGGACAAATTATTCGCCATCGTCATGAGTTTAGTCGCCGAATTGTCCGTTACGCGAGATCGATTGGATACCCTCGAGAGAGTGCTTGCAAGGAATGGCAGCGTTTCCCTGGATGACGTGGAAGCCTATACGCCGGACCCACAGGTAGCCGCCAAACGGGAAGCCAAACGCACCGCTTACATAGAGCGTGTGTTTAGAGTGATGCAAATGGAATTGGAGGAAGTAGACTCGGGTGGGAGCACGAAGTCGTTTGAAGAGGTGTATAAGACGCTGCTGTAGAGCGGAAGCCCCCAACCGTCATCCCGGCGCAGGCCGGGATCCAGTAAAATAATAGTCGCGAAGCGACTCCGAATGGTCTATTGCCTATAGCCTTTTAGCCTAGTAAGGTGCCGCTTCGCGGCAAAATATTACTGGATCCTGCCCTTCGGCAGGATGACGAAGTTAAACCTCGGTAGAACCCAATTGCCGTCTCTTGAAACTGATTACTTGTTACTCTTTACTGTCCCCAACGCCTTCCTCACCCTCCGCCTCAACTCCGGCACCAACTCCTCAACAAACCAAGGATTCTTCTTCAACCAGATATTATTCTTAGGACTTGGATGGGGTAGAGGAAGAACGGCACGCCCATAGTCACGCCAGTGTTTTACGGTCTCGGTTAGATTTTTTTGTAGACTCTCCAGGTGCCACTTGTGAGCATACTGACCAATAACCAGTTGAAGCTTGATGTTGGGTAACTTGTCCAGCAATGGTTGTCGCCATGTGTCAGCGCATTCTTTTCGCGGGGGTAGATCACCGGATTTGCCAGTGCCGGGATAACAAAAACCCATGGGGACAATAGCCACTTGTTTCGAGTCGTAAAAAACTGTTTTGTCGACGCCCATCCATTCGCGTAAACGGTCGCCACTGGGGTCATCGAAAGGTACACCTGACTGATGCACACGGATGCCTGGCGCTTGGCCGGCAATAAGCACGCGCGCTTCTTCGTGGACTTGTAAAACAGGTCGTGGTCCTAAGGGCAAATGAGGCTGACACAACTCGCACCGTTTTATCTTTGAAACTAGGCTTTTAAGTTTCATTTGCTTAACGCGCTTTGAATGATTACTCCTGCTGCGGTCTTTGCTGTTTTGGCCGCGTCCGGCGCTTGTGAAACCTGAGCCGTGACGATGGAGCCTTCCAGCAATAACGCTAACGTCGCGGCTACCTCTTTAGGGTTTGGTATGCCTGCGGCCTCAGCCAGCTCTTCCATATAAGACAACATAAGTCGCTTAAATTCTTTACACACCTTACGAATAGCGGTGTTGGGTTCGGAGTATTCGCCGATGGCATTGATAAACATACAGCCATAGAACTTGTTGTCAGAAAACCAAGCATGAGCCACATCGAATACACCTAAGAGACGCTGCTCAGGTGTATCACCGCTTTTCCGTACCGCCCGCATAAAGTCATTTCGAAAACGCCCATCGTGCTCACGCAAGGCCGCCAGGATCAATTCTTCCTTAGAGCGGAAATGATGGTACATGGTCTTTTTCGACACCTTGGCCACCTCGGCGATTCGGTCTATGCCGGTGGCGTGGAAGCCGTGAGCCGAGAATAACTCTACCGCAGTGTTTACTAATTCCTGTCTTTTGTCAGACATAAGTGAACCGTTCTGTTACCTATTTTTAGAGTCTAAGTAGTTAAATTTACATAGAATTGGCGGTCAATATACCTGAAATTCGAGAAAATGTCGATATTGGTCTAAAAATAGTGTTGACAAAGGAAACAGATCTGTGTACTTTACGCTTCCACAGGGTAAACAGATCGGTTTACCTAGACTTTAAAAGGAATACTTATCATGCCAAAAATTAATCCAATCAATCTAAGTGACCCTGGGGCAGCCAGGGACGTGGTGGACTCAGTTAAGAAAAGTCTGGGGTCCGTACCTAATATCTTTGCCACCTTGGCTCACAGCCCGGCAGCCCTTGAAGGCTTCTTAGGCTTTTCGGGGGCATTGTCCAAAGGGGTTTTACCAGCGTCAGTGCGGGAACAAATCGCGTTGACTGTGGCTGGTGCCAATGAGTGTGACTACTGCGCTTCAGCACACACCTTGATGGCCAAGGGTGCCGGTGTGGCCGAAGAAGAGGCCCGGCAAAATCTTCGCGGTCAAGCTACAGATCCGAAAGTTGCCGCCATCCTGACCTTTGCTCGAAACGTTGTTGAAACACGCGGCCGGGTATCGGACCAACAGCTAGCGGAACTTCGAAGTGCCAATGTTTCCGATGCGGAGCTTGTGGAAGTCATCGCTCATATCGGCGTCAACCTATTCACTAATTACTTTAACCATATCGCGGACACGCAAGTGGACTTCCCATTTGTAACGTCCAATACCCGTGCTGCTTAAAGCAAACTACCTAAGAAGGAAGACAATCATGAGTATCAAAAAACATCTATTGACATTTGTCGCGTTGCTGGGACTGACCGGATCTGCAATGGCTGCAGACTACCAACACAGCACACCAGCGGTGCAAGGCTATGACGTAGTGTCATATCAGAATGCAAAGCGTCCTGTTCGTGGCAACGGACACTTTGTATCAGTGCATAATGGTGCAACCTACCTGTTCTCTAGTAGCGACAACAAAAAGGCCTTTGACCGAAATCCAGGAAAATACACACCTGCGTACAACGGTTATTGCGCGTTTGGTGTTTCGGTAGGGAAAAAATTTGTCGGCGATCCTGAAGTCTGGAAAGTCGTTAACGGCAAGCTGTATTTGAACCTGGACACCAATATCCAAGCGGACTGGATCAAAGACATCCCCGGTCGCATTAAGTCTGCTGACGTGCAATGGAAGCAAATTAAGGACAAGAGCCCGGCGGAACTTTAAGAAAACGCGTTGCGTTTTTGGGCTCTAGGCCATAGTCCCTAGGCTATAGCTTGGAGCCTTTCCTCCGACATTGTCTGTAAGTTCCCCCTTGATACTAACTAAACTCAGCTCAACCCTTCCGATAGACCCTGAAGCCTGAAGCCTGAAGCCTGAAGCCTGAAGCCTGAAGCCTGAAGCCCGAAGCCTAGAGCCTAGAGCCTAGAGCCCAGAGCCTAAAG
>JBCCFQ010000298.1:0-5340 GCA_039029655.1 Pseudomonadota bacterium
CGGCGGCCCCGGCTACAAGTTCGAAGATGAGTTTCATCCCGAGCTACGTCATGACGGCCCAGGTATTTTTTCCATGGCCAACGCAGGCCCCAATACCAACGGGTCGCAGTTTTTTATTACGCATGTTCCCTGCCCGCATTTGGACGGTAAACACTCGGTTTTTGGGCGAGTTCTGGATGGTCAAGATGTGGTGGATAGCATTGTGCAGGGTGACACTATGGACAAAGTGGTGATATCTGAGCAAGACGACTAGTGGCTGAGAAGAAAGCCCTAGGCTTCTTTGATCTATTGTCTATCTCCCTAGGTCAAATTATTGGATCGGGAGTTGTCATCTTTACCGTCACCGGAATTAAGATGACGGGTCAAGGGGTTCCCTGGGCTTTCTTACTTGCCTTAGCCATCGTCATATTGCCTTCCTTAAGTATCGCCGCCTTGGGAGCGGCGGTTCCCAACACTGGGGGCACTTACACCTATGTGAGAGACTTAATCGGTCCTCGGACGGCCTTCGTCTACCTTGCCTTGCTGGTGGCTGGTCAATTGGTATTAGCCAGCTACGCCATTGGTTTTGCGACCTATGCCGGCGAGTTATTCTCGAACATCAACATGACCATAACGGCTGCAGCCGTGATGTCTCTTTGTTTCGTTTCAAACTTGCTGGGCGTTAAGGTTGCAGCACGCTTCCAGAGCGTGATGGTCTTGCTGCTGTTAGTCGCTCTGGTCCTATTCATCGCCTTTGGTTTACCAAGGGTTGCTGACTTTGGCGTTTTTACTCAGGTAGACACCATACTCCCCAATGGTGTGGGTGAGTTTGTTGCGGCAGGTTTCCTGTTGCGCTATAGCATGATTGGAAGCGAGTTTATTTCAGAACTGGGTGGTGAAACCCGAAACCCAGGCAAGCTCATACCAAAAGTCATGATTACATCACTACTGTTGGTCACAGTCCTCTACTTTCTCGTTGCCATCGTGGCCAGCGGCGTCGAAACAGATCAACAAGCGTCCGTAAATTCTTTGGCGGCCGTGGCTTCGTCCATTTTTCCCACCCCCATTTATCTATTCTTCATGGTTGGCGGAGTAATGTTGGCATTGGTCACTACGCTCAACTCGATTTTCGCTTGGTGTACAAAAGGACTGTTTATGGCCATCAAGGATGGTTGGCTACCCAACTCCTTAGGCGTAACAAATAGATTTGGAACACCCTATTTATTGCTCACTATTTTTTATTTTGTTGGCATGCTGCCTATCGTGTCCGGGATGTCGCTGGAGTACGTAAACATACTGGGGAACAACGTGGGCATTATCTTTGGCATCATTCCAGTACTTGCGCTCGTTAGCTTGGCCGACAAAAATCCTGGAGCCTATTCGAGAGCGACGTTTAAATTTAGCCCGCTGGCAAACAAGATAATCCCAGTCGCTGCATTTGTAATTTATGTCTACGGCGTCTATATGGGCAGTGCCTACGTGGGTGTGAAGGGCTTTGCTGTATTGTTGATATACACGACGATAGCTTTAACTTACGCCGTTGTTTACTACCCGAGGACTCAGGTAAGACCTACCTAACTCAATCGCGATCTCCAACTGCTCTCTGCGGGTGTTGATCGCCCTCTCTGGTTCATCAATTGCAAACCCCGCTCTTTCTTACCTGCTCTAACACAAGCTTCAAGCAATGTATCTTCAACAATGCAGCGCTGAGGATTGCTTCCCCCTAACAAAACGGTATCTTGCCGACTCTTTTCCAGCAGAGCTATTGACCGCTGGTAGTCTCTGGAGACAAAAGCTCGAAAGGCTTCGCCTATTGATGACAGCCATAAAGGTTCTGCAAGCTCAAAGGGAGAACCAGCGATGGCCGCCACCATGGTTTGGTGAAATTCGGCAAAGACAAACCCTGGAGTTGAAAAGTACTTCTGGCCAAACTCAAGCACATCATTCGCTAAGGGCTTAGGAACAGGAACTTCCAACAATACACAGCGCCACAGCAACGATGCGTTATCGCACAGGGTGGTCAGTGGCATGGGGTCACACACTGTCGCATCCAACTCAGCCCCATAAACGCTCAAGAGATCAATCGGTTCTTCTTTCTCTAATTGCAACAGGATTTGATGCCAAAGCAAATGATGTCGCATATCGGAGGTGAGTCCGTGGGTAGTCAACCATTCATCTAGAAACTGGCCACCCTCCTCTAACGCACAGGCTTCGTAGTGCACATGAGCCATGGTGTGAGCTGTATTGCCATTTTGATCAAGATTCCAAGCACGTTGGGCAAAAGCATCCGCCTTGGACAAATTCTCAACCTCAGCATAGAGGAACGCCACACTGGTGTTGAACCACCAGTCATCCGATGAATATGCGGGCTTCACAGTATCAATCAGTGAAACATTCTTCTCTCGCCACAAAGAGTCCCCAGAAAACGCGAGCAAGCCAAACGGTCCCAGCAGATGAGCCAGAACAAAGACATCATTGGGGTGTTCTTCGACATGGTTCAGACCCATGGCTATAGCGTGGGCTTCACCGTTGGCCGCGGCCGCAGCGAACTTTACGGCAGAATTTTCGGTTCCGCTGACCTGATTCGCTAGATTCAAAGCGTTTTCAAAACCGCTACTTGCCTCAGACGAAAATCCGTGTATTTGAAGTTGCCGCGCCAGTGCCGCATGAGCCAACGCGAAGTCGGGATCTAGTTCGACTGCTTGTCGAAACTCAGGAATACCGGTGGAATCCAGACTCAGAGCTTGATGTTGACCGCGCAAGTAGTGCTCGAGTGCCTGACCGGAAGCACAGCTGATTTCTAAGCCTCGGGAGTCTTTCCTCATCGCCATCAGATCTTAGCGAATGCCTGATCCAGGTCCTCTAAGAGATCATCAATATCCTCAATCCCAACACAAAAACGCACCAGATTGGGTCCGATTTTTGCTTTGGCTAAGTCGGATTTGGATACTCCGGAATGGGTCATTTTTGCCGGTATTTGAACAACACTGTCGGTGCTGCCAAAACTGATTGCTATGGTAGGTATAACCAACGCGTCGATGAATTGGTGGGCTTCTTTTTCACCACCTTCAATTTCAAAAGATAAAAAACTGCCAAATCCATTAAGCATCTGCTTTTTGGCCAGTTGATGATATTCGTTGTCCGCCAAACCCGGATACAGCACCCTGCGAACTTTCCCGTGTTTCGAAAGATACTCGGCAATGATCATAGCGTTGCTCGCATGGCGTTCCATACGCAAGGAAAACGTTTTTAGTCCTAAGTTTGTAAGCCAACAATCTGAAGGACTAGGTGTAGCGCCAAGTTCCATTGCAGTTTGCCCAAGACCACCCCAGAAATCTAAGAACTCTGGGTGCCTACCCACCACCGCACCACCTAACGCCGAGCTATGACCGTTGAGAAACTTAGTGGTTGAGTGGATCACAAAATCGCACCCTAGACTCAAAGGGCGCTGATGAAACGGCGTGGCAGCCGTGTTGTCCACGGCGATCCAGGCTCCGTTTTGCCCAGCAAGACCCGCCAATTGCTCTAAGTCATACAACTCAATCCTAGGGTTGGACGGAGTTTCGACGTACAACAACTTTGTATTCCCGTGACGTTCTAATTCCTCAGACCAATCAGCCAAATCTGTTGACTCAAGCACACTAACCGTAATACCCAACTTGGCACAGACCTCGGTCAGTAGTTTGTGTGTTCCACTGTAAAGACTAGTATGGGTGATCACATGGTCGCCGGACTTCAGTAATGAAAAGATCAATGCCGAAATGGCGCCCATTCCGGACGCCGAGCAGTGTCCACCCACTAATTGATCCACAGCTTGATCCGGCTTTGCACGCACTAAATCCAACCCCTCCAGAATCGCAATTTTTTTCGCTAAAGCAATGGCATTGGGATTTCTACCTCGCGTGTATACATAGTGTTCCTTGTCCACACCAGAAAAAATTTCCGCCGCTTGGGCCATGTTGTCGAAACCAAAACTGGAGGTTTGAAAAATAGGACTAACATGGGCATCCAAAGGGAAACCGTGTTCTTCATAATGATTGGCTAACGTAGCAATGCCGGACTGTCGCTTTATCTCTGACACGTGATCTCTCTCTATGCTTAAATCGCTGCAGTAACTTGATCGTTCTTTTTATAAACAAACACCAGAACAAACAACATAATCAATAGACCCGGCACTGATGCAAAAAGGATCATCGACCAACCATACCAATGTACAATGCTGCCAGCCAACAAGGATGCAAAAGCGGATACACCAAAGACTAAAAACTCATTAATAGATTGAGCTTTGAACTTTTCGCTGTCCGTGATGGATTTGACCAGCAGAGTAGTTCCGCCGACAAACATAAAATTCCAACCGACACCTAACAACACCAACGCCCACCAATAGTGTAAGTACGCATGACCCTGAAGACCGATCACCAGAGTCAGAAGATTCGCCACTACACCAATACTAATTATGAGTCGGGCACCTAATTTGTCCACCAACACACCGGTGACCAAGGCGGGCAAATACATCGCAATCACGTGACTTCTGATTACGCTGGCAGTTTCCTGTAATGAAAAATCATTCATGACATGCATACTTAATGGTGTCGCCGTCATAACGAATGCCATTGTGGCTTGACCTACGATGCCCGCCAGGATGGCGATCACGATCATCGGACGGCTAAAGAGAGAGCTAATTGGCAAAGGCGGCGAGTTCGTTTTACCTGGGACATTCTGAGCCAAACTATCTTTATAAAAGAACAACAAGAACACCACGACAAGATAAGAGTACGCTAAGAGAATAAACGAGCCCTGATGCTCGACAGGACTGGCAAACCAAGTCTGATTAGCAATAGCAGGCCCTACAAACGCGCCGCCTATTGAACCCAACAACACGACAGAGATCGCCGTTCCGGATCGGCTGATATCCACACTTTCTGCTGCCGCAAATCGAAACTGTTGGACGAAGGCAAGCTTGGCACCTATCCCTGAGCTCGCAAGACAAAACACTAAGAAATTGGACTGACTGATCGCATAGCTGCCTAATAGGGCGGAAAGTACGCCAATAGCGACCGCAAGAAAAAACCCCTTTTTTCGGCCTACTCGAGACATAATCCAAGTGGCGGGAATGGTGCTCAATGCCGTTGCCACCACCACAAGAGACAATGGCAATGTACTGAGACTGCCATGGGGCGCTAAAGAAGCACCAACAATACCAGCCAGTATCACCATAAACACCGAGCCACCGGTCATTGGAACCGCAACCAAGGCCAGCACAATTGCATTTTTGTAACCAGCAACCATACTCATGTTTCATTCGCCGAAATATGTACTTTGTCGTTTTTCGATACTTCACCGTCGGCAATAACCCGAGCA
>JBCCFQ010000299.1:0-5318 GCA_039029655.1 Pseudomonadota bacterium
CTTAGGTTGTTGGGCAGATTTTGATTAGGGGTTTCCAGTTTTTATGAGTCAGCGAGTATTGATTACCGGAGGCAACGGCTTTGTTGGTTCTGCATTGGTTCCCTATTTGTTGAAACAATCTTTTTCGGTGATCGCCTCAACTCGAAGCAGCGAATTTCTTCCCCCAGGGGTCACGCCATTCCCAATTGTTGATTTGTCAGATGACATGGATTGGCGCGGCGCTCTTGAGGGTGTGGATACGGTTTTCCACTTAGCGGGTCGGGCCCACGTGATGGGAGAATCTAAGGCTGATGCATTGGCGGCTCATCGAAAAATTAATGTCGACGTCACGAGGAATCTTGGCAAGCAGACCGTGGATCATGGTGTCCGTCGCTTTGTCTACATCAGCAGCATCAAAGTCAACGGGGAAGCAACCACGGACACGCCGTTCAGTGCCCGTGACCCTGTGGATCCAAAAGATCCTTATGGTTTATCCAAACTTGAAGCAGAGCAAGCGCTAAAAGAAGTTCTAGAAGGCAGCAACACGGATTTGGTGATCGTTCGCCCACCGTTGATCTACGGTCCCGGGGTAAAGGCTAACTTCTTATCACTTTTAGGACTGGTTCGAAAAAGGTGGCCTTTGCCTCTGGCAAACCTGGACAACCGACGCAGTATGATCAGCCTTACGAACCTATGTGATGTGTTGTCTCGTTGTGCCACGGAGGATGGCGCACTAGGCCGAACTTTCTTGGTGTCCGATGACGACGATGTATCCACTTCACGTCTGCTGCGTCTGATGAGCATAGCCATGAAATCAAAGAGTGGATTGTTTCCGTTTCCGGTGTCGCTGTTGAAAGTGGGGGCGAGTCTCGTTGGAAAAGGGGCCCAGGTAAATCGATTGTGTGGTTCTCTTCAGGTGGACATCAGTGACACCAAACGATGCTTATCCTGGGCGCCACCGTTGTCTGTGGAGCAAGGTGTCGCACGGGTTTCAGAATGGTATCTCCGCACATACGGTTAGACCTGGGGGACAGTTTGAACGCAGTCTGAATGCTTGCCTGTTTAATTCCTGGAAGTCTTTAATCATGTTCCCAAGCTGCTGAAAAAAGGTGAGTTTTAGCTGCTCCAAAAGTGTGCGTCTTGGTGGATCATCGGCGCTGAACCGAGTAGAATGTCCGGCAATAACAAGCCGGCGTCACTTTCCGAGGGCACGGAACATTTGAACACCATTTCTAACAGGGTTATGAGGCTTCTTTTTGAAAGCCTTAGCCGAATGCCGCGCCGGACCAAACGATTAGTAATGGTCTTGTCCGATATTGTCTGGGTTCCCGGGGCATTGTGGCTTGCGTTTGCGCTGCAGGCCAATCAGGTCTTTCCCGCCACCTTGGATGTGACCCATTGGTGGCTTTTCCCATTGGCCATCGCCTTCACCGTGCCCGTCTTCGCCGGGTTAGGGCTGTACCGGGAGATAGTCCGATTTATGGGCAGTCAACTTGTGTTTGAAGTGCTCAAGGGTGTCACGGTATCTACTTTGGTAATTTTTGGGTCTGCAAAAATCCTTGCGCCGGAAATTCCAGTGAGCGTGTTCTTGATTTTCTGGCTTCTTGCTGTGGTGTTTGTCGGGGGTAGCCGATTCCTGGTCAGAGTGTTTTTGGAGTCTCACTACAAAATCGGTGAGCCTATTGTTATTTATGGCGCCGGCGAAGCAGGCGCTCGATTGGCCTCGGCATTGGTTGGTGGGCAGGATTTCACGCCGGTGGCGTTTGTGGATGAAAGTGTGCCTCTCCACGGCAGTGTCATCAACGGCGTGCGAGTGTTTCCGCCGTCCCGTCTTACCAGTTTGATTGAGAACCAAGGTGTTAAAAGGGTCTTGATGGCGATTCCTTCCGTGTCCCGTCGTCGTCGTCGTCATATCTTGACGGAACTGGAAAAAATGCCCATTTACGTCCAAACCATGCCCAACGTCAGCGACTTGGTGTCGGGCAAGTCCAAAGTAGATGACATTCGCGATGTGGAGGTCGAAGACCTTTTGGGTAGAGACGCGGTGCCCCCCAACGAAGAGCTACTGGACGCCTGTATCAGCGGCAAGAACGTGATGGTTACCGGTGCGGGTGGTTCTATTGGTTCTGAGCTGTGTCGTCAGATTCTAAAGCTTTCTCCAAAACGCTTAATTTTGTATGAGATTTCTGAGCTGGGGTTATACACCATCGAGCGGGAGCTTCGCGCGGTGGCGGATTCTCAGGGCTTGGGTGTTGAGATCGTGGCGCTGTTGGGATCTGTGCATCATCGCTTCCGTGTGCGGGAAGTGATGCAGGCTTTTTCCGTGGAGACTGTCTACCACGCGGCAGCGTACAAACACGTGCCTATTGTCGAACAAAACATCGTTGAGGGGGTGTATAACAATATCTTTGGCACCCTCAATTGTGCGGAAGCCGCCATTGAAACGGGTGTCCAAACTTTCGTGCTTATTTCCACTGACAAAGCTGTGTCACCCACCAATGTCATGGGTGCCACCAAGCGTTTTTCAGAGATGGTGTTGCAAGGACTGAACGAGCGGCAGACGGAAACGCGGTTTTGCATGGTTAGATTTGGCAACGTGCTGGCTTCGTCGGGTTCGGTGGTGCCTGTGTTTCGTGAGCAAATTCGAAAGGGTGGTCCCGTCACAGTGACTCACCCGGAGATCATTCGCTATTTCATGACCATTCCTGAAGCGGCTCAGTTAGTCATTCAGGCCGGTTCCATGGGAACCGGTGGTGATGTCTTCGTGTTAGACATGGGCAAACCCATTCGTATTGAAGACCTAGCTCGACGCATGGTGCATTTGATGGGGCTACAGGTGCGAGACGATGAACATCCTGATGGAGATATCGAAATTGCCTATACGGGACTGCGCCCAGCAGAGAAGCTCTACGAAGAGCTCTTGATTGGTAACAATGTGTCAGGGACCGAGCACCCTATGATCATGCGTGCTGAGGAAGACTTTTCCCCGTGGGAAAAGGTAAAAGAGTATTTAAATCAATTACTTGTGGCGGCCCAGTCCTTTGACTGTGACCGCGTGAGAGAACTGCTGCTGGAGTCGGTGGATGGTTATCATCCCACTGCCGAAGTGGCGGACCTGGTTTGGGCACAACGTACCCAACCGTTGGTGCCTATCAAAGGCAGTGTTACCTCTTTGGAAAGCAAACGAAGTCAGACCTAGATGTGACAGAATTCCTATTATTTTCCGTCACTTGGCCGGATAATTCCCAAAAATAAATGCTTTTTCAATACCACCTTTTACGACACTGAGGGAATATGAGAGTCACAGTTTTTGGATCGGGGTATGTGGGTCTAGTCACTGGCGCGTGCCTGGCGGAAACCGGTAACGACGTACTATGCGTCGATATTGATCCGGTCAAGATAGAAAACCTAAAGCAGGGTGTTATCCCTATTTACGAGCCTGGGTTAGATGCTCTAGTGACACGCAATGTTGAGGCAGGACGCTTGTCGTTCACTACTGACGCAGAACAAGGTGTTGAACACGGATTGTTTCAATTGATTGCGGTCGGCACACCACCAGACGAAGATGGTTCGGCTGACTTGCAACATGTTTTGGCTGTTGCACAAACTATTGGCGAGCATATGCAGGACTATCGGATCGTGGTGGACAAGTCCACGGTTCCAGTTGGCACCGCGGATAAAGTACGCGATAGGATTCAATCAGTTCTGGACAGTCGACAGGCATCGCAGGAATTCGATGTAGTGTCTAATCCTGAGTTTTTGAAGGAAGGGGCGGCCATCGAGGACTTCATGAAGCCCGATCGAATTGTTGTGGGCACCGATAATCCTAGAACCACAGAGCTCCTCAAAGCGTTGTATGAGCCGTTCAACCGTAATCGCGATCGCATGGTGATCATGGATGTTCGCTCAGCCGAGTTAACAAAGTATGCGGCCAACGCTATGTTGGCGACAAAAATCAGCTTCATGAATGAATTGGCCAATATGGCTGAGCGAGCGGGTGCTGACATTGAAAAGGTGCGCGTTGGAATCGGGTCTGATCCACGGATCGGGTATAGCTTTATCTATCCAGGTTGTGGGTACGGTGGTTCCTGTTTTCCAAAGGATGTTCATGCATTGGACAAAATGGCCAAAGACCTAGACTACGACGCTGAGTTGATCCGCGCCGTACGCAGTGTCAACCAAAAACAGAAAACGGTTTTGTTCGACAAGATCAGTGACTACTTCGAGGGCCAACTACAAGGTAAGACCATTGCCCTTTGGGGTCTCGCTTTTAAGCCCAATACGGACGACATGCGAGAGGCATCCAGCCGTGTGTTGATGGAAGAACTATGGCAGCACGGGGCAATTGTAAAGGCTTATGATCCGGTGGCCTCGGAAGAGGCTCGCCGTATCTATGGTGATAGGCCTGATCTCATCATTTGCGACAAACCCATGGATGCCGCGGAGGATTCCGATGTGCTAGCCATTGTGACCGAGTGGCGAGAGTTTCGTAGTCCCGATTTTGAAAAGCTCAAAAGCGTCTTACGGGATGCGGTGATTTTTGACGGTCGCAATCTTTATGACCCAAGCTTTGTGAACAGGCTGGGTTTTAGGTACTTCGCGATTGGTCGTGGAGATTCGGTACAACAACAGGGCAAATAAGTGAGCGTAGCATGCTACTACCAGTAATCCTGTCAGGCGGTTCAGGCAGTCGTCTGTGGCCTTTGTCACGAGCATTGTATCCCAAGCAACTGCTGCCTTTGGTGAGTGATAAGACTTTACTTCAAGATACCGTCGGCCGCCTTGCGGGCTGGGATCGCGCTAATAGTCCTCTGCTGATATGTAACGAAAAACATCGCTTTCTGGTGGCGGAACAACTCCGACAAATAGGAGTTACCCCAGCTTCCATCATACTGGAGCCCGTGGGTCGAAACACGGCACCCGCTGTCGCTGTTGCGGCGTTGTTTGGTTTGGATGACGCCATGACTAAGAACCAAAACAGTGACAGCGTGTTGTTGGTATTACCAGCGGATCATGTGATCGCCAACGTTGATGCATTTCAATCGGCCGTCAAAGTAGGGTACGAGCAAGCCTGCCAGGGCAAATTAGTTACTTTTGGAATTGTCGCGGATGTGCCGGAGACGGGTTATGGATATATCAAACGCGGTGAGGCTGCCGGTGCTCACGGCGCGTTTTCGGTGGCTGAGTTTGTTGAAAAACCCGATGAAAAAACCGCCGAGGGTTATGTGCAAAGTGGCGAGTACTACTGGAACAGCGGCATGTTTATGTTTCAAGCGTCGACTTATTTGAAGGAACTCAGAAAATTTAATCCCGACATGTTAACCGCCACCCAAGGCTCC
>JBCCFQ010000300.1:0-5315 GCA_039029655.1 Pseudomonadota bacterium
GCTCGTTGGGTGGAGGCATTTCAGCTGGATCATCCGTAGAAAATGTCGATGCCATGGTCCAGGCCTGGCGAGATTGGGACCCCCACAATATTCAAGAAGAAACTGATCCTGAAGTGTTGAAATATTTTGCTTTAGGATATGTAGAAACCTCTGATCATAGTATTAGTCGCAAAGGGCGCCGACGGCGACGACAGAGAAATAGAAACTAATGAAGAATGTGTTAAGGGTTACCGCTTGGGATGATGCCCGATGTGTGGAACCTCTCAAAGCTGCCGCAAAAATGTGGTGGCAAAAAAAGAAAGTCGAACTCAAAATTCAAACACGTCCGCTCACCGCATTTAACGACCAACCTCTAACCGAACTGGCTGAGACCTGTGATGTTATGGTTATTGATCATCCACATGTACCAGGCGCAGCCAACCAGGCAGCCATCTTACCGTTGGACTCGCTTTTGGATGACGAGACCTTGGTGCGATTAGAAGAAGATGCCTTAGTCAATTGTTACCAATCCTACTTTGTGGGGAATCACCCTTACGCCGTGGCGGCTGATGCGGCCTGTCATGTCTCGGCCTATCGCCCTGACTTGTTAGCAAGGCTCAATGTTGATCGACCAAAAACCTGGCATGACATTTTTTCGTTGGCTGAAGAACATCCTGGGTCTGTCGCGGTTGCCTTACATCACACCGATGCGATTTCTTGCCTCTTTAGCTTATTAGCAGGCGAAAAAGCGGCGCCAAGTGGCGGAGAAAGGATGTTTACCAATCAAGCAGCCACGGTACAGGCTTTAGACCTGTTGTCAAAATTGGCGGCGATTGTTCCAGATGTCTGTTGGCAATGCACGCCACCACAATTATTTACGGCTGCCAATCAGGGCGAAACCATTGCCTATATTCCATTCACCTTTGGTTATACTCGCCTAACCCAACCACACGAAGGAAATTGGCGGTTTGGAGCACCGCCCGTTGGGGCAGGCAGCCTGTTAGGTGGAGCGGGTATGGCTGTATCTGCTCGGTCAACCCAGCCAGAAGAAGCAGCAACGTTTGTAGCTTGGTATGTAATGCCTGATGTGCAAACGTTTTTAACAATGAACGGGGCTCAGCCTGGTAGCCAGATGGTATGGAATACTCCCTTGGCCAACAAAGCGGTCGGCCACTTTTTTTCAGACACCCTAAAAACCCTGAAGCAGGCTTACACAAGACCTTTATCACCTTGGTGGCCGTCTGTACAAAAAGAATGTGGACAAATTTTGGTAGCCGGATTACAGGCGAATGACAGCCCAGTGGCAATAATCACAAAGATGGAACGATGCTATGCCGAGCATCGAACACTCACCCAGGAGGTGACAGTATAGTGACAACCGAAACAAAAGGCGCACTAGAAGGCATACGTATTCTCGACTTTACCCAGATGATGATGGGCCCGTTTGGTATCCAAATCTTGGCCGACTTAGGGGCTGATGTCATTAAAATTGAGCGTCAAAAGGTAGGTGAGTGGCTTCGCAGTATGCCAATGGTTGGTGAGTTTGTCGGGGGAGACTCAGCCGCCTTTTTGTCGATGAATCGTAACAAGCGTTCTGTCACGGCTAATTTCAAACACCCGGAAGGCCGAAAAGCGTTGTTAGAGTTAGCCAAAACGTGTGATGTTGTGACTGAAAATTTTCGTCCCGGCGTGATGAAGCGATTAGGCTTAGGGTATGAAGATTTTCGCGAGGTAAAGCCTGACATTATCTATGTCTCTGGCTCCGGGTGGGGGCAAGATTCAGAACTTGCTAAACTCAAGCGCCCAGGTCAGGATTTACTGGTACAAGCCATGGCGGGTGTCATGTTCAATACTGGGCGGGCGACTGACCCTCCCACCCCTCAAGGGACCCCAATTGCTGATATCGTTGGCGGTTACTCGTTTGCTAATGCCGTTATGGCGGGTGTCTTGGCCCGTAATCAGCATGGGATTGGCCAATGGGTAGAGGTTGATTTGTACTCCTCATTGCTAGCCAGTATGTGTCAAGAACTGTTTACGATTATGAACCAGGATGTTGATCTGACCCGCTCTCAGGCGGGTTTGGCCTCAACCTGGAATGATGCTCCTTACGGAGTTTACCCCACACAGGATGGCTGGGTGGCTATTGCCATGATCCCTCTCGATAAATTGGGTATATTGGTCGGCGATCCTACCCTGGGTGACCTGGACGCCTGGGTCGAGCGGGACAAAGTGAAATGGCAGCTCGAGGAAGCAACCAAGAAAAAAGATACAGCGGAGTGGATGACCATCTTTGTCGAAGCTGATGTTTGGGCTGCACCTGTGCGTACCCCGGAAGAAGCAATGCAAGAATTACAGGACATGAACTCTGACCTACTCGTCAAGATGGATCATCCGAAAGGTGGCCTGATTACGGCGATTGGCTGCCCTATCAAGATGGGCGAAACACCTGCTACCCTACGATATGTCCCCCCCCAAGTCGGTGAGCATACCGCAGAAATATTTCAGGAAGTCTTAGGTGAAGAGAAAGCACAAGCATTACTTGATGAGGGAGTGATTGGATGAGTGGCAGCAACGAAGAACGACTACACCCTAATTTAGTGCTCAAGCAAGAAGGAAATATCGCTATTTTACGGGTAGATCGAGAAGAGAGTCTCGGTGCATTGAATTTTGAGATTATGGAGACACTCGGCGACTACGCCCAACAGCTCAGCACAGATAAAGAGACCAAGGTCTTGGTCCTTACCGGGACGGGTCGAGGCTTTGTCGCAGGGGCAGATATTACAGGCTATCACAATGTCGCTCAAACAGAGTTTGATGCCTTCCAGAGGCGCTCTCGTCGCACATTTGACACGATTGCTGCGTTACCACAAATAACCATTTGTGCCGTTAATGGGTACGCGCTCGGAGGTGGTTTAGAGTTGGCCCTGTGCTGTGACTTCATCTTTATCAACAACAAAACCAAAGTTGGCTTGCCCGAGATTAAGCTAGGCTTGCTGCCTGGCGGGGGTGGTACCCAGCGTCTTCCCCGACTTATCGGGACAATGCGGGCCAAAGAGATGATTCTGACGGGTAAGATGATTACTGCAGAGGAGGCGGTCACCTACGGTATCGCCCTAGAAGCCTGCGAACCTGATGACCTGATACCCAAAGCAATGGCCTTGGCCGAAGAGTTAGCAAAACAACCCGCCGTTGCCTTGAGCGAAGGCAAGCGCGTCGTTGATGATGGAATGGAAGCTTCGCTTACTACCGCCCTTACCTTCGAACAGCGTGTCCTTGGCACCCTGTTTGCCACAGAGGATGGGAAGGAAGGTATCGCGGCCTTCATCGAAAAGCGTGATGCAGTATTTCGTGGAAAATAACGAATAAAAATGCCCTCAAATAAAACAAAACTGTGCAAAGGAGCAATGCGATGAGCAGTGAAAACGATAAAGTTGTCGTAGGGAAATATGGCCCATTTTCAATGATTAGTATGGGTCTGCCGGGGGATCATGCGGGCAAAACAGCCGTGCGTATATTTATGGTGCAAGGAAGTAAGAAGACAGCGTTGATTGATAGTGGCCTGTATGCCGGTTATCCCGACCTAGAGAAGGGCTTTGTCGAACTAGGCATGGAAAAATCAGACCTCGACTACATTTTGTGTACCCACGAACATATGGATCATGTCGGCAATAATGCTCAGTTAGTAGAAGAAGCAGCGTGCGAGGTGTTAGCGCATGAAGGTCGGGCTGATCGCATTGCCGACAATCTACTCAACGCCAAAACAATCGTCCACGCGTTTCCCGATATAGAGCCATTGTTCCCACTTGAAGAAGAGTATCTTGATTGGATGGGGCCAAATTCTGCGCCCGTACATAACTTCTTAAAAGAAGGCGATATTGTTAATTTGGGTGACATCAAGCTTGAAGTGGTCGAGCTGATGGGCCACTCAATGGGCGAAGTCGGCTTCTTCCACGAAGAAAGCAAAATCCTTGTTTTTGCCGATCCTCTCCTCCCTGATTACAACCCTGTTCTTTATCTCTATGAAGATTCAGCAGAGATGCACAACACATTCAAAAAAATCGAAGACTTTATCCGGGAACGGGGCGTTGAAACCGTCTTGTCGTCACACGATCATCCTTGCTCTGGTACAGATGGCATCGCCTGGGCACAAGATTGTGATCGCCGCGTGACCGAAATCGAGGCGGCGACCTTAGAGGTCATCAAAAATAATCCAGGGATTGATATGGGTGAATTACGCAATCAGGTGTGTGATCGCTTTGAAAAAGTGCGGGAGTGGCGGGCTTTGGTTTCGATGAATGCTATTTTGAACATGTATGAGGCCCAAGGATTGGTCCGTAAAGAAGGGGATGGTTGGGCCCATGTCTAATATAGCTGGCAGATCAGGACAACAGGCTGCTATTCTGGGAAGTGGCACAATGGGAGGTCAAATTGCGCTCTCTTTAGCGTTAGGGGGCTTAAAGGTATCTCTATGGGGACGCCGGGCTACCTCTCTGATCGAAGTGCAACAGCGCATTGAGACAGATCTGGCTTACATGATTGAGGTTGGGTTAGTGTCAGCCAATCCTGAGGAAATTTTAGATCGAATCAAAACGACCGAAGATTTAATGGAAGCTGTAACAAATGCAACATTTGTACTGGAAGCTATTGTCGAGGATTTATCTCAGAAACAGCAACTATTGGCACAGGTAGAAAAGCACGTCTCGGACACAACGATTTTATCCAGTACTACCTCTGCCTTGAGTGCTACCGCCTTGCAAAGTGCCTTAAAGCACCCAGAGCGTTTCGCAATTGCCCATTATGCTCAGCCAGGCCATCTCGTCCGGCTGGTCGAGGTCGTTCCCGGCAAACAGACCTCAGAAGAGACGACCCAGTTTGTTATCGACCTCTTGCAGCAATGTGGCAAAAGCCCAGTTCCATGTCCAGACATTCCTGGCTTTTTATGGGCCCGGATTCAGCACGCGATTTTACGAGAGTTTGTCAGCTTAGTGGGACAGGGGCTGGTTACGCCAGAAGTGTGTGACACGGTTTTAAAAGAGGGCTATGCGGTTCGGTTACCAGCAATGGGCTGCTTTGAACATGCCGATTTAGCAGGCCTGGATTTGATCGACAGTGAAGCCGCGCGGGCGGTCTGGGCAGATTTAAGTAACGTCACCTCACCCGCTGATACAATGATTGGTGAGTTGAAACAGTCGGGGCAACTTGGGATGCGTTCTGGTCAAGGCTTTTACGACTGGACAGTTCGGGATTCAGAAGCATTCAAGCGCAATCGAGATGAAGAAATTGTACGACGGATGCTCATTCAGGCTGGTGGGGAAGTTCACCCCCCTCAACAAAAC
>JBCCFQ010000301.1:0-5311 GCA_039029655.1 Pseudomonadota bacterium
CGATCCGTGTTTGGCAGTGGCGGGTTTGGGAGACCCAGCCGAAGACGCACTTCCAGCGTTTGGAAGAACAGTGGTTGGGGTGGCCGTGGGGGAGGCGGTGGTGGTTTTAAGACGGGGGGAGGTTTCTGAGGCGATCCATGGGGATTTAGCCCGCTCGAACAGTGGCTAGTTTCTGGTGACTGGTTTCTGGAGACAGGTTGTTACACGCCTAGGGGCTTTTCGGTATGGAGCAGAGATTGGCTTCGGGCTTCGGACCTCAGGCTTCGGATGGACGCTCTTTTGTCTAAGCTTGGGTGCAAAACATAGGATCAGTGTCGCTTCGCGACGATTTTTCTACTGGATCCTGCCCTTCGGCAGGATGACAGTTTTTTTGCCCCACCGCAGCCGGAAGCGATACCGGTTGGTCCGTGCGCCCCCTCAGCTCAATAGATCGCGACACTCGTTGTGGGACTCGGTTCGGGCAAGGGTTTTGAACTGTTTAGCGGCGCCGAGGTGTCCACCCGTTTGAGATGTCCGTCAGCAGCCGCGGGTGAAAAACCCTTGGCCGAACTGAGTCCCCTTCGATAAGCATCTTATGTTAACTCCACCTTATGTAATCCCCCATTCGTGAATCCCATCACAGGGTTGTTTCCAAGTTGTTGCTACATTCGGTATTCGGATGGTGTGTGGTGGAGTGCTTCTATGCAACCCAAATCTCTAATCGGATGTTTGCTTGCCGTAGTTCTTCTCAGCGGTTGTGCCAGTATGAGTCGCGAGGAATGCTTAGTCAGTGACTGGCATGCCATAGGCTTTGAAGATGGAATTCGCGGACTGACGGCTGATCGTATTGGTCGTTATCGCAAAGACTGCGCAGACCACGGCGTTTCCCCTGATCTAACAGCTTACCGACAAGGTCGAGCAGAGGGATTGGAAGAATTCTGCCAGCCCCAAAATGCTTTTGAACTGGGTGCAAACGGTGGTCAATACCGTGGCGTGTGCCCACGTCACTTGGATGGTGAATTTGTTGATGCCTACAGAACCGGACGGCACTTGTATGAGTTGGAGTCCAGCGTGCGTTCTGCTAGCAGACAAATTGCCTACAAAGAAAAGCAGTTGGACAGTATCAAAGCAGACTTGGCAGAAAAGACATCTGCTCTGATTGCGGATGGCACGCCCACAGAGGAGCGCGCTCGATTATTGTTAGAAACCAAGGATCTTGCTGAAGAACAAGGTCGATTGGAGTCTGAAATCTTGGAACTCACTGAGTCTCGAGGTGCAAGAGTCGAACAGTTAGAAGCGTATCGCGCTTCACTAGATTACTAGGATACTGCGAAGCCAGCAGGCGGTAGCGCAGAACCAAGGAAAGCGCACCCATCGGGTGCGCTTTTTTTGTGCGTAGCGCAAAATAGTTCTGTTCGATTCTGCTAGGCTATGGATATGAAAAAGCAATTAGCCTATTTATTGGTTGGAATTTTGCTGGTCGGCTGCACGACCCATCCAAGAACTACAATCAAGCAAGCCAAGCTGTCCGAAATCGTTTGCCTCAAAGAACCCGCGACCGGAACACGGATTCTGGAGGAGCGTTGCTACACCAAAGCCCAGTTAGCAAAGATTCGTAGTGAAGCCCGTTTGTGGTTACAGACTGGCGGAGAGATGGGTGGTTTCACAATGGTGCGACCAAAGCCATATCCAAAGTAAAACCGTTTCCGCCAGTGTGAGCTTGGTCACTGCACTGTTGCAGCCACCTAAGTAAACTTGCAGGGTGGCGTCGCGACTTTTCTTCTTCTGTCTTCTAATTCTCAGTACGGCTCAGCTCGATGCCGCTGACTTCAGTAATTGGCAACACAATGCCGTTGGCTATTTCAAAGCCGAGCGTCACGCGAACCAAAAGAAGATGCCCATGGTGGTCTACTTCCACACAGATTGGTGCGAGCAGTGCGCAAAGCTAAATGCCAACTATCTGTCGGATCGCAAGGTGAAACGTTTATTGGATAATTTCGTTCGGGTGGAGATTAACCCAGAGAAAGGTCCCAAGGACTATGCTTTGTTTCAGGAATATCAAACCCAAGCTTTTCCAGGCTTCTTTGTGGTGTTGCCAAGTCTTAGTGATAAACGAATTCGAGTTCACCCGCTCCACAACACGGGCGATTGGTCTGTAGATCAGTTTCATGATGAGATAAGGGACTTCGTCACCGAGAACTTCCTCCAAGCCGGTAAGCTGGCTGCAGAAAAGGGTAGTGTTAGACAGGCCATCAAATGGTTTGAAAAGAGTCTCAAGTTTGATAACAAAAACGCTGAGATTTATTTCGAGTTGGGTCAGAGTTACCAAGCGTTGGGTGAGTCGGCCTATGCCAATCGAGCGAAACAATATTTCGCTAAGGCTGAACGACTTGATCCAAAGTTTGCCCTTCGAGAATAAAAAAAACGCCGCTTAAAGCGGCGTTTTTTCTGAACTCGAATTTGGTCAGAGCCAGTAGACAAACACAAACAACCCTAACCACACCACATCAACAAAGTGCCAATACCAGGCGACGGCCTCGAACCCAAAATGATTGTCCGCCGAAAAATGTCCCTTGAGACATCTAAACCATATGACAACCAGCATGATGGCACCTAAGGTTACATGGGCCCCATGGAAGCCTGTCAGCATAAAGAAAGTGGATCCATAGACGCCGCTGTCTAGTCTGAGATTCAAGTCGGTGTACGCGTGCATATACTCGACTACTTGAAAGCCTAAGAAGATGAAGCCCAACAGAAAGGTTAGAAACAGAAAGATATTGAGGATGGCTCGCTTGCCATCCTTAAGCGCGTGGTGTGCGATAGTGAGGGTTACGCCACTGGTCAACAACAGTAGGGTGTTGATGGCGGGCAATCCCCATGGTCCCATGGTCTGAAAGTTTCCACCCACTTCGCCGGGTCCGTTGGTTGGCCAACCGCCTTCGTAGCCTTCCCATAGCACTAAATTGGTGAAAAAGTTATTGCTTGTACCGGTTAGCCACGGCACCGATATCTGCCGTGCATAATAAAGTGCGCCAAAAAATGCCGCGAAAAACATGACCTCCGAGAAGATGAACCACATCATGCCCATCCGGAACGATTTGTCGACTTGGTTGTTGTACATCCCACCGACGCTTTCGATGATGACGATGCGAAACCAGCCTACAACCATCCAGATCATGATGGCGCAACCAAAGTAAAACAACGGGGCGCCATAGGATGCGCCGTTCAGCATTGAGGATGCACCAAACATGAGACAGAAAAGCCCTACGGAACCCACGATAGGCCAATGACTGCCGTGGGGTACAAAGTATTTGTCTTGAGCGTGACTCATAATCACAGTTCCCGTGTTAGTGATTTACTACTTTCAATGTTTGCCGCTTGTTGTTGGCTTTCAAAAAACGTGTAAGACAGTGTAATGGTGTCAACATAGGCTGGTAGTTCGGGATCGACAATAAACCGAACCGCCATGTCACGACCTTCCTTTGCTTCAAACGATTGACTCTCGAAACAAAAACACTCTGTTTTTTGAAAATACTTTGATGCAGTGGTGGGTTTCAGATCCGGTGTTGCCACGCCAGTTGCAGCCCGATCCTGCAGATTTTTAGCGAAATATGTCGTGTCATACAGCTTGCCCGGATGCACCTGCATTTTTGCAACGCTTGGTTTAAATTCCCAAGGCGCGTTTTGATTTGGCGTCGCCAAAAACTCAATTGTGACCAGTCGATTTGGGTCTAGGTTAAGCTTGGGCTTATTTTGACTTGTGGATTCGAAGTCAGTTCGAATTCCGGTGATTTCGCAAAAAATGTCGTAGATGGGTACTAGGGCAAACCCAAAAGCAAAGCTGGCCACTGCCATTATGGCAAGCTGAGTTATTAGGGGCCTGTTAGGTTTTTTCATGACTGACTTCTGAAAAACTGAACCACTATGAATGTCACATAAAAGACCGCAGCCAATAATCCCAATAGCAGGGCGAGGTTTTTACTGCTTGTGCCCTGCTTGGGATCTTGCTGCTCCGCCACCGTCTTGTCCACCGCTACTTGATCTCAGGTGCTTCGTCAAAAGTGTGATAGGGCGCTGGGGAGGGAACGGTCCACTCCAAACCATTTGCGCCGTCCCAAACTTGAGAGGTTGCTTTCTCTCCACCTTTGTTGCAGCTCCAGATGATGTAGATAAACAGGAGTTGGGAAAGGCCAAACCCAAAGGCACCAATACTGGAGATCATATTGAAATCCGCAAACTGAGTTGGGTAGTCGGGAATACGTCGTGGCATACCCGCCAAACCTAAGAAGTGCTGCGGGAAAAAAGTAACGTTGACAAAGATTGCCGACAGCCAGAAATGCCACTTACCGAGAGTCTCGTTATACATGTTGCCGGTCCACTTGGGTAGCCAATAATAGGTCCCGGACATGAGTGCAAAAATGGCACCTGGTACTAATACGTAGTGGAAGTGGGCAACCACAAAATAGGTATCGTGATACTGATAGTCTGCCGGCACGATGGCTAGCATAAGGCCAGAAAAGCCGCCGATTGTGAACAAGAACAAAAACGCCAAGGAGAACAACATGGGTGTCTCGAAGGTCAATGACCCTTTGAACATTGTCGCTGTCCAGTTGAACACCTTCACCGCTGTAGGAACAGCAATCAGCATGGTGGTGAACATGAAAAACAATTGACCGGCTAAAGGCATGCCCACAGTAAACATATGATGGGCCCAGACGATGAAGGACAAGAATGCAATACTTGCCGTCGCGTACACCATGGACTCATAACCAAACAACGGCTTGCGAGAGAATGTTGGAATCACCTGAGACACGATGCCAAAGGCCGGCAGAATCATGATGTAAACTTCTGGGTGACCAAAGAACCAAAAGATATGTTGAAACAACACCGGGTCACCACCACCGGCACCTAAGAAAAATGAAGTACCGAAGTATCGGTCAGTGAGTAGCATGGTGACAGCGCCGGCCAAAACAGGCATCACCGCGATCAGCAAGTAGGCAGTGATTAACCAAGTCCAAACAAACAGCGGCATCTTCAAAAGCCCCATTCCGGGTGCGCGCATATTCATGATGGTGACAATGACATTAATCGATCCCATGATTGATGAAATACCCATCATATGGATCGCAAAGATCATAAAAGGAAAAGCGGTTCCGGTTTGAAGGACAAGCGGTGGATACAGGGTCCAGCCGCCGGCGGGGCCACCACCGGGCATAAACAGCGTCAACAACAACATGCCAAAGGCGAAGGGTAGGATCCAAAAGCTCCAGTTGTTCATTCTTGGCAAGGCCATGTCCGGTCCGCCCACCATCATTGGAATCATCCAGTTTGC
>JBCCFQ010000302.1:0-5308 GCA_039029655.1 Pseudomonadota bacterium
AGATCCTTTGATGTCGATCAACAAGGAAGTGCTGTCGCCGTGGTTACCCCCTTTGACGAGGAACTGGCCAAACTGTCCGCCACCTTGGACAGCACCCGCCTGTTCTTTGGTGACAAAAGCACTCGAGATGCAAATCAAGCAAAAGTTGAGGCCAGCGATAAACTCCGCGCCGTTGCCGCCCCAAGTGTTCAAGCACGTCGCGCCGAATTCAATTTGACCGTCAGCGGCCAACGCAACCTACTAGGTGAAAACGAGCTGGTATCGGCTGTGGAAGAAGGCTCTGTTTCACTGGACGACTTGCCCGAAGAACATCTACCCGCGGCCCTTCAAGACGTCAGTGAAGACGAGCGTCAAGAGACATTGGATGGTTTGATTAGGCAGCGACGGGATATCGTCAAGCAAATGCAGAGTCTCAGCGAAGAACGAACCGCCTATATCAACGAAGAGCTTAAGAAAAAAGAAGATTTGGACGAGTCCCTTGACTATCGACTGTATTCAACGGTGAAAGAACAGGCAGCCGAAAAAGGACTCGAATACAAGTCTGGACCTGCTTACTAGTACACACTGCACCCCCTTTGAACCGGTCCTGCTGGACCGGTTTTTTTTTGCATTGCTTTTTAACGATCTTTGGGCTGTTTTTTCGCTCGTTTCATTAGTTGCTCCACTATCCTGGGACCTCTACCCGGGATGCTCCATGGGCACACGGCAATACAAATGGCGCATCCAAAGTGCTCGTTGAAAAACGGAATGCACTTATCAAAATCCACATACCACTTTTTTTCACCCCGGACCCACTGTTTATCAGGCAATATGGCTTCCGGTGGGCAGGCATTGGCACACACCTGACAACGACTACAAAAGTCATCGACACCATAGACTTCCGCTTTGGTGGCTTCCAGCGGTATATCGGTTAAGACACAGGCCAATCGAAACGAAGATCCATAGGTCTTGTTTATTATGGATCCATGCTTACCCAATTCCCCGAAGCCACATTCCACGGCAGGTGGAATCAACAGTAGGGGCCCAGCCATAGGCCCACCATGGGGTTCGGCATTCCATCCTCGTTGTCGAATCCAGCCGGCAATGTCTTTGGCGGCCTTGATACCACGACCATACTGGCGTACCACCTCGGCGCCGGCTTCTCCTGCTGGCGCCCGGGATATCTCGTCATAGTTGTGGGCAACACCAATCATTATGATCCACTTTTGAGTCAACTCAGCCCGTTCAAATAACCACTCAGCTCGTAAGCGGGTAACACCGAACAATTCCATGTCTAACTGGGAAGCGACAGAACACAGTTGCTGGGTCCAGGTTTGGGCGGGCTGTTGTAACGGCTTTCCCTGTACGGGAGGGACATCTTGTTCAAGCACGACTGCTCGTTCCGCCCTGGCCTTAGCAATGGCTGGATTGTTTGGGTCTTGGGTGTAAAACCATTTTTGCATTTCCCCATGGGCCAAAGAATCCGGATCATGCCAATAAATCGGGGTAGCCCGGCGTTTGTTTTTTTCCCCTAGTCCATTGATCTGATTTCCGGACACCTTGGGACGAAGACGGACTTGCTCCGGGTTAGGTACAAAAGGACGAAAAGGAGACTTGGGCATACCGTTAGTTTAGGCCAAAAAACAAAAGCCCGGCTAGCAGCACCCAGTGTATAGTCGTCAACTGGACAATTTGAGAACCAATTGAGCGTCAAAAATAACCATGCGTGACCTTACCGAAGGCTCGGTGCCGAGACATTTATGGCGCCAGGGAAGCCCTATGGCATTAGCGCTGGTGGCACTCATATCCTTCGAAGCCGTAGACCTGTTTTTCATCGCTCAGTTAGGCGTTGTGCCCTTAGCCGCAGTGAGTCTGACTTTCCCGGTCATTGCCCTATTAACGGGTATCGGGATTGGGTTTGAGGCGGGTGCTGCCTCCTGTGTCTCCCGCGCCGTTGGCAGAAAGAACAATTCCTTGTCTCGACGTCTCACCACCGATGCAGTGGTCATGGCGGGCATCGTAACTTTACTACTGTGTCTGATTGGACAACGAACAATACAACCGTTGTTTAACCTGCTGGGTGGGGCACCAGAGCTACTGCCCTATTTTCGAGAGTATCTGTCCATTTGGTATTGGGTTGAACCGATTGCCATCATGCTGTGGACAGCACTGGCTTCAATACGTGCCCGGGGACACGCCCCATTAGAAAGCAAACTGATCATCGCCGCGGCAGTGATTAATTTGATCCTAGACCCTCTTTTAATCTTCGGATTGTTCGGGTTCCCCCGTCTGGAAGTACAAGGAGCCGCCATCGCATCCCTCATCGCCAACGGGGTGGTGTTTGGGTACGCGCTACTTCACCTGAAGTTTCGCTTGAATGTGTTTGCATCACCTTGGGCCGATTTAAAAGACATACTCCATTCCTTGAAAGAATTGGCCACCATTGGGATTCCTGCCATCGCCACCAACGCTATTATTCCTATCTCCAACGGCATAATCGTGTCCTTGGTTGCCGCCTACGGGGTGACGGCCACCGCGGCGTTTGGAGTTGCCATGCGGATTGAGCCACTTGCCTTGATTCCCTACTACGCACTATCTGCCGTTTCTAGCCCCTTCGCCGGTCAAAACATAGCGGCCGGAAAGCACATGCGTTTATTCGAGGGTCAGCGGGTCATACTGAGGTTTTGTATTGGACTGGGACTGGTATTGGCACTCGTTATTGCCATCGTCGCCAAACCGTTAGCGGGTCTGTTTTCTTCAGAACCTGATGTGCTGCACATCGCCAGTATGTATCTTTGGTTTGTCGCACCTAGCTACGGGATTTACGGTGTTGTCATGGCTATCAACGCCAGTTTTAACGGCATAGGCAACCCGCTACCGGCAGTGGCTATTTCTGCCGCACGCGTCATCATTGTGTTATTACCCATTGTCTTCGTGGCGCAGAAAATGTTCGGGCTGTTCGGTATTTTTGCCGCCATCAGCATTGCCAATCTTGTGGTAGGTATTGGCGCTTACCTGTGGTACGGAAGAAAGATCGGGTATCTACAACAAAAGGCCTTAATGGCGAGCTAGATCGGCCTCTGCAGCGATGTAACCGAAGGCGGACCAATAGTCGGTCGCTCGTATCCTTTGCATTATCCGAAGTGCTTTGTTTTTGTCTCCATTGTAGAAATGATGATTGGCCACGCCATAACCTTGGGTCACCAACACCAGTAAATCATCTAGCTGATCACTATCGAGATCCAATAACTCTCCCGGCTGTATTTCACCTTTGTAGAGCCTGATTCGACTCAGATACCCATCGTTCTCTACCAACTGCCATTGTGAAGAAACTTGCTGCAGATAAGACTCTGCCCTGTCATCTTGACCCAACCGTCGATGAATCATGTACAACCAGTCGATGGTCGCCACCTTTAGATCCGGATTGACTGACCATGTAAGGCAGGTTTCAAGGACTTTCGCTGCTTTTTCAAATTCTCCTGTGAAATAATGAGCCAAGCCCCAGTGATAATAAATATTGAAATGTAAATTCGACAGGGGTTGATTCAATCGATTCGGTATGCCATCAGGCTCTACGGTAAGCTCTCTGCCCGCGGCTAACGCCGCTGCCTTTTTGAAATCAGAAATCGCTCGACCAAACCGCCTTATTGACAGGTATCGATGTCCACGATGTCGATACAGTTCTGGAGAGGCTGGATAACGCTTTAAGCCCTGTGAAAAGACGTTAATTGCGTCTTGATATCGCCACAGATAAGCCAATCTTCGGCCTAACCAAATGGTGCTGTCTAAACTTCCTGAGGTTCGCTCATACTCGGCTTTTGCAGCAGCAAGATTTTGTAGCCGTTCGTCGCTGTCGACGGAGCCCGGGATAAACAAGGATTCCCCTGTCAAAGCACTTACTCGAGGATTTGAAACGCCTTGTATGCCAGCGCAACCACTCAAAAAGGCAGCGCACAGGACAAACGTTAAGACAAAGGGTCTACTCAGCATCCCGCGCAATAGCGGCAGCTTGCGTCACCACTTCCAAATCACCGATATGATTGGCCAATAGTAAGATCAACTTCGCGTTAGCCGTTGCACTCTGTTCGTCGGACAAGCCTTCGTGCATATCCAGAATGACTTGATACATGTCGTCGGGATGTGCCACGTTGGGTTCCAATATTAAGGACATGGCGCCTCCTATATTGCCTGAGCCCGTTGATGGGCCGATCGTATGGCATCGACATCAAGGTTGGCCCAACGGGCGGCAACATATTGATCGGGCCTAACAAGATAATAACCAGTTTGTTTAATGCCATACCGCTGGTGACACAGACCTTTGTGGTCTGACAGCATGCCTGCTCTTTCCAATTCGCCTATTTGAATCACCTTGATCCCCGACAAAACATCTGATAGCTCATGGACACACTCAGTATCATCGGTAAAGCACATCAACATAAACTGATTACCCAACTGAGAAAGAAGCCACGCGTCCTCACCATCAATCTTTATCGGCGCATCAACACAGGGCGATCCAGGACAGGGGCCAAACTCATAGTCTCCCTCGTCGGGCCCATTGAGGGGCGAGCTGGGATAGTGTACTGGAGTAGATAATCTTCCGGAGTTCACAAAAGGACGAGCAAACCCATGGTCTCTGGACAGTGACAAAACGGCATTGCGAAATACTTTTGAGACCTGGGTTTTGGGTGTCATAAAGTCCGTGGAGCGCGAGGAATTTAAGATATTCTCTTCTGCTGTGGTTAAGGCCTCATGATTATAGGTCTCCAATAAATCCGGGTTTGCGTCGCCTCGCAACACCAAATCCAGTTTCCATGCCAGATTGTCCACGTCTGCATAACCCCCGTTACACCCCCTCGCCCCAAATGGTGACACGAGATGGGCGGAATCCCCGGCGAAAATGACCCTGTTATGGACGAATCGTTCCATACGCCGACACTGAAATGTGTAGACACTGACCCACTCGTACTCGTATTCCACATCAGGTCCGAGAAAACCGCGTACAAAGGGTTCGACATTTTCTATTTTCACCGCTTCGGTCTTGTCGATATCCCAACCTAATTGGAAATCCAAACGCCAGATGCCGTCAGGTTGCTTGTGGATAAGACTGGAATCACCGGGATAAGGCGGATCGAAGCGAAACCAACGTTCTGCAGGTCGTTGCTGTTTGAATCGAACATCGGCAATCAAAAAGTTGTCTTCAAAAATCCGCCCCTCGAAATCCAGCCCCATCATGTGGCGAATAGGTGATCGCGACCCATCACAGGCGAGTAAATAGTCGGTCTCAATTTGGTAATCGCCGTCTGGACAGGAGACGGTTACAGTAACACCA
>JBCCFQ010000303.1:0-5306 GCA_039029655.1 Pseudomonadota bacterium
GAGGACATGATGTGCTGTCCTCTCTGCAACAACATCTGGGCGCTGCAAACATAGCCCATAGCATCGTCGGAGAACCGCCACTTTTCTATGTTGTTTTTCACACCGGGCCCGTGACAGACTATCGATCTTACCTCGAAGGTGATGACACCAAGGCTCGAATCTTCAACCAGACAATGCGAGCACAAGGTATCTTGAAATCCGATAGCAAATTTTACCCCAGTCTCGCGCTCGCCGATGAAGACTTGCGACTTACGGATCAGGCCATTGAGGCAGCAGCCCAAGCACTTTTGGATTAGTCTGGGGCAATGGATCAGGCCTATACCTCAAAGACTCTGAATCGAATAATTTCCGAGGGAAAGTGCATCGGGTGCGGTCTGTGCGCCTCTATGTTTCCGGAACAGTTAAGTATTAGAAAAACCTCATCCGGCTACTTGCGACCCGCTGAAAACAAAGCTCTAAGTAATGACCAAACTGAGGCTTTATGGTCGGTCTGTCCCGGTGTCGTACAAACGGGTCTACCCGAACAACACATTGCGCACGACACAGCGGTCGATGACATCTGGGGTCCTATTCGCCATGTTGTAACAGCTCACGCAAGTAATCCCAGCGTTCGGTTTCGGGGTTCCACTGGTGGCGTGCTAACGGCCTTATGCCAATACCTGGTTGAAGGTAGCATTGTGTCATATGTTTCTCATGTCACCGCAAGCGCTGACAACCCCGGACATGGAGACCCCTTTGTCAGCCAAACTTCGGAACAAGTGCTACAGGGCTCCGGGTCCCGCTATGGACCCAGTGCACCGCTAATGTCCTTGTACCAACACTTAGATAAGGACGAACCCTTTGCCATAGTCGCGAAACCGTGCGACATCTCCGCAGTAAGACGACTTGCACTAACGGAACCTAGAATCAACGATTTGGTGCGGTATTTCTTAACACCGGTGTGTGGTGGGTTCATGCCGCCTTTTGCATTAGACAATTTTTTCAAGCGCACAGGTGTCAATCCATCTGACGTGGTTTCGTTGAGTTATCGAGGCAACGGCTGTCCTGGCCCAACACGTATAGAACTCAGCAACGGTGAGGTCATTGAAAAGACTTATCTAGATCTTTGGGGCACCGATGCCTCCATGTGGCATTTGGCTTGGCGTTGCAAGATATGTCCTGATGGCACAGGTGAGGGTGCAGATATCGCAGTCGCTGACACTTGGCGCGGAGGTTCGCCGGATCCCACTACCCTTGATTCCGACCCAGGTACCAACGCCATTATCGTGCGGACCGTGGCCGGTGGTGATCTTATAGACGGGGCGGTGGCCGCGGGTTTTCTAGAAATGCAGGGAGAATCATCCATTGAAGACCTCAACCATTGGCAACCCCATCAGGTGACGAAAAAGATCGCCTCCCAAGCCCGCTATCGCGGCATGCTCGAGTGCGATCAACTACCTATCCGAACGCCTGGCATGGCCAATAAGCGTTTACTGGAGTCGATGACGGAACAAACTCGACTGGCTCAAACCGAAGGCACCGTGGAACGCATCAAGATGGGCAAACACTCTGACGATTGGTCCGGCTAGTGCCCGTCCTTACCTTCCATCATCTGCCAGAGAATCGCTCAAGAAGCAGTACCCTCTGACCGATATACCGATATCAGATCACCGATATTGTTTGACAACGCATATGGCTCTACCAAATTGGTCCCAGCCGACAGACGCAGGCGCCCCGGGGCATGCCCGCCTTGTGGAGAAGGCGTTGTTGTTGCTTGCCTTGGCACTTGTATTCCTTGGTGGTGTTTGGTCTCAGGTCAACCTAGTGGTTGGTCTCTTGCTGGCTACCACTTGTTGTTTTGGCGTACTCCTGGTGGTCTTCCGCACAGACAAGGCCGCGACAGCAAACATGCGACTAGCGGAGCAAGATCTGGGGAAGGCTAAGGCAGCCCTCGAAACGGCGCTGAATACACAAAATTCCAACGTCCAACTACTAGTAAAGCTTCAGGAAATTGGCGATCTTGTTGGTTGGTGGTATGACCCGCACACCAATGAAGTCTTCTACGCAGATGCGAAAAACTCCAACATGGACCATTTCCTTCTCGATGACCCCAAGGCTGATGCCTATTGGCAAAACCGGTTAAGAGACTTAGTCGGAAAGGTTATGCAAACGGGAGAAAAATGGGATAAGGAAGTCGAGTCTCAAGATCATGCCGGAAATCCTATTTGGCTAAGAAGCATTGGCGAGGCCCAGAAAAAAGACGGCGAGATTGTCCGCGTCATTGGTCTAGTTCAAGATATAACTGACAGAATTTCTCTGGCCAACCAACTGGTCGACCAAGCAAACCGGGACGAGCTTACCAGTCTGGCGAACCGTCGATTTTTCAACTCAGCTTTAAAGTCTGTGACTGACAACGTCACTAAGGTAGAACACTCTACCTATTTATTCTTCATGGATCTTGATCAATTCAAAGTGGTTAACGATACTTCCGGACACAAAGCCGGCGATGAATTACTAAGGCTTGTGTCTGGCATCTTGACGAAGTGCGTCAGAACCAATGATGTGGTGGCACGTCTGGGCGGAGACGAGTTCGCTATCATTCTTCAGGATTGCCCCAAACATGTAGCCCATAGTAAAGCGGAAGAAATTCGATCGGAAGTTGAGAGCCTCAGATTCAGTTGGCAGGACCAAGTCTATTCCATCGGGATCAGTATCGGCGTTGTGGATTGTCAGATGATCGGCGGTGATTACGCAGAGCTTCTTCAGCTCGCCGACGCCGCATGTTACGAGGCAAAAGCGTCTGGTAGAAATCGAGTTTATGTAATTGAGCGTACCGGGCGCTCAATCAGCAAACATCGCGGCGAGATGCGTTGGGTGCAACGGATCAATGAGGCTATGGATCGGGGTCAGTTCTCGCTTTATGGACAACCTATTGTTTCCGTCAGAGGACAAGATGACGAAGACTTCCAACGCTTAGAGATTCTGTTACGCCTCAGAGATGTAAAAAACAACCGTCTTATTCCCCCTGGTGCATTCCTACCTGCCGCTGAGCGTTATGGTCTCAGCGCGAAACTAGATCGTTGGGTTCTAAGACACTTGCTTACCATGCTGTATGTCCACAATGAGTTGGGTGAACAAGGACAACGATATTGGGTCAACTTGTCTGGGTGCAGTGTGGGTGATGATCAGTTTGTAGACTATCTCGTCGCCGCCATCAAGGACATCGGGTTGCCTCCTGGAATGATCAATTTCGAAATTACTGAAACTGCAGTTATCCGAAAGCTTGGCGCCGCCAAACGATTAATAAGCCAACTGCATGAGCTTGGTTGCGAATTTGCTCTAGATGATTTTGGAAGTGGTGTTTCTTCCATTGAATATCTTAAGAAACTGCCAGTGGACTACCTAAAGATCGACGGCAAGTTTGTAAAAAATATCCTGGAAAATCCCGTCGACCGAATTTTCGTAAAATCAATCATAGATGTGGCGCAGCAGATGGGGATAAGAACGGTGGCAGAGTTTGTGGAAAATGGCGCCATCCTATCTGCGGTGCGAAACCTAGGCATCGATTACGTACAAGGTTTTTACATACATCGACCCGTACTCATTGCCCCTGAATTTCCCATCAATCGGGAAAATAGTCTGCACTCAGAGGCCGGGATACCCACTGCTGCAGAAGCCTAATCGCGCTTGGAACACGGACTTGCCTTGATGTCGTAAACGCACGTATCGTTGGTGCGAGGTATCAAAAAAAAGTACCACTGGCTAGGGGGATTCCATGAATTTGCAACAAGCAGCCAACCTTGGCGAGATAGTCGCTGCTATAGCCGTGATCATAACTCTGATCTACTTAGTTGTGGAAACCCGAAGAAATACCCGGCAGCTCCGCCAACAAACCATCGAAAATCTTAACGCCAAGCGTTTCGATTTCCTGCAAGTTTTGATTGATGACTCTGAGGTTTCGAAGATCGTTGTTACAGCCCTTAGCGGTCAATACACACTGCCAGCACGAGACTACTTTCGATTCGGTATGTATCTTTACTCGCTGTTTGTCAGTCTCGAGCTTGCCCACGAAAAGAGGCAGCTCGGACATCTGAGCGATCAACAGTGGGCCGCTTGGTGTGAAGCCGTGGACTGGTGGCTTCGCACACCGGGGGTTCGCACCTGGTGGGAGGGAAAACCCGAAGGGTTCACCAAAGCCTTTAGAAACCACATTGACTCTCAAATGCGTGGTCCCGACCCCAGTCCTGAACGAACGGATAGACGGCTAGCCTTTCTTGTGGAGGCCGGGCGCCCGACCTAAGCCGTGACGCCCCCCACACAGAGTCTAAACCTGCCGACTCAACCACTCATCATCTGATCCCTCATTCACACCTTCAAACAAAGGCGTGCTCAGATAACGCTCTCCGGTATCGGGCAGCATGGCCAAGATCACAGACCCTGGTTCAGCCATTTGGGCTACATGCAACGCGGCGGCAACAGTTGCTCCGGCCGATATACCCACAAAAATACCCTCTTCGTGACTTAACCTTCTCGACGTCTCTATGGAAACCTCATCAGAGACAGGTACCAACTGGTCAAAGACCTCGCGGTTCAATACCTCAGGGATGAAGTCTGGAGTCCACCCTTGGATTTTGTGTGGCGCCCAATCATTGCCAGCTAACAAAGACGCACCGGCGGGCTCGGTCGCAATAATTTTGATCTCAGGTCGGGCCAACTTGAGGACTTCCCCGGCACCCGTCATGGTGCCACCAGTGCCGTAACCGCTCACCCAGTAATCCAAGCGCCGACCAGAAAAATCACTGAGAATCTCCGGTCCCGTCGTATTGCGGTGATACTCAGGATTGGCCTCGTTCTCAAACTGTCGTGCTAAAAACCAGCCGTGAGTCTCTGCCAATTCTTCCGCCCGTCGCACCATGCCCGACCCCCGCTCGGCGGCTGGAGTCAGAATCACTTTGGCACCCAGGCCGCGCATAATCTTTCGACGTTCCACTGAAAAGGACTCGGCCATTACGGCAACAAAAGGATAACCCTTGGCAGCACACACCATAGCCAGTGCGATACCCGTGTTACCGGACGTCGCCTCTATTACCGTTTGACCCTGTTTCAAAGTGCCTCTTTTTTCAGCATCGTTGATGATGGCGAAGGCCAAACGGTCTTTCACCGAGGATAAGGGGTTAAAGGACTCCACCTTCACATACATTTCTATGTGGTCCGGTGCCAAGCGGTTAAGCCGCACCACGGGCGTGTTGCCAATGGTTTCCAAGATGTTGTTATAAATCATGTTTTCGTCCTCGTGATTACTGTTGAAAAGCTTGAGGACACTATGA
>JBCCFQ010000304.1:0-5299 GCA_039029655.1 Pseudomonadota bacterium
CAATAACAAGACCTGACTCCAGACTTTCTCGAGTATAGATTTCAGAATAGGCCCATAACTACAAGCCAAGCTAACTATTTTGATACTAACGTTCAATTGATTCTTTGCAGGCTGTCTTACACACGTTTTACTTGATCTAAGAAGCTCTTGAAAGACCCACCATGCTGGATCAGCTTAGATTGAGCCTAGCAGCATGTTGTTGAGGTTTATGCAATCAATATCATCTACTATCGAGCGAGGCCTAGCGGTAAAAACAAATCCTCGCGATTGACTTTTCATGATCCTGGCGCTTTACAACGGTAATGTTTCCTTGCGTCAGGTCGGCTCCATCTCGCCGTCTGCTTCTTCAATGGCCAGAAAGCCGCCCGACTGACGCGTCCATAAATCCGCGTAGACTCCATGGTTCTGTATCAGCTCGGCATGAGTCCCCATCTCAACGATTTCACCGCCGTCCATTACGACTAGCCGGTCGAGTGAGGCAATGGTCGACAAACGATGGGCAATAGCTACCACGGTCTTGCCTTCCATCAGCTCGAACAGGCTATCCTGAATGGCGGCTTCGACCTCAGAATCCAGCGCGGATGTGGCCTCGTCCAGCACGAGAATGGGTGCGTCTTTCAGAAACACCCGGGCAATCGCGATGCGCTGGCGCTGACCGCCCGACAACTTGACGCCGCGCTCGCCGACATAGGCATCCAGACCGCGACGGCCCTGCTGATCTTCCAGCGTCTGAATGAAATCCCAGGCTTTTGCCCGGCGGGCTGCTTCAATAACCTCCTCATCGGATACATCCGGCTTGGAGTAGGCGATGTTTTCCCGAATCGAGCGATGCAGCAAGGAGGTGTCCTGGGTAACCATGCCGATTTTTCCGCGCAGCGAGTCCTGGGTCACGCCCGCGATATTCTCGCCATCAATGGTAATGCTGCCGCCTTCGAGATCATAGAAGCGCAGCAGCAGATTCACCAACGTAGTCTTGCCGGCACCGGACTTGCCGACCAGTCCGAGTTTTTCGCCAGAACGAACGTCAAGATTCAGGCCCTCGAGCACGCCGCTACCTTTGCCGTAATGAAAGCGGACATTGTCAAAGCAGATGTGGCCGGCCGTCACCGCGAGTTGTCCGGCATCGTCTTGGTCGGTCACTTCGTGTTCCTTGGTCAACATCTCCATGCCGTCATGAATAACGCCGATGTTCTCGAACAGTGTCGACATTTCCCACATGATCCACTGCGACATGCCGTTGATGCGCAGCGCCAGTGCCACGGCCACGGCAATCGCACCGACTGAAATGACCGCATCCAGCCACAGCCAGATCGACAGGGCGGCAATGGCAAAAACCACCAGCACGTTATTGAAATAGACCAGAACCTGAAACTTGGTCACCAGTCGCATCTGCTGGTGCACGGTCACCAGAAACTCATCCATGCCTTCTTTCGCATACCGCGCTTCACGGCCCGCATGCGAAAACAACTTGATGGTGTTGATATTGGTGTAGCTGTCGACCACGCGGCCGGTCATCTTTGAGCGGCTATCGGCCTGAGCCTTACTCACCCGCGCCAGACGCGGCACAAAGTAACTAACGATGGAGACATAGATCACCAACCACACCAGCAGCGGCATCGCGAGTCGCCAGTCCGAATGGCCGACCAAGACGATGACGGATATGAAATACACCAGCACGTAGACCAGCAGGTCCGCAACCGTCATCACGGCCTCACGCACCGCCAGCGAGGTCTGCATCACACGGGTAGACACCCGACCGGCGAACTCGTCGGCGAAGAACGACAAGCTCTGGCCAAGCAGGTAACGATGCATCTGCCAGCGCGCAATCATCGGGTAATTGCCGAGCAGCGTCTGATGCGTGATCAGCGAGTGGAACAGCACCGCCAACGGCATCGCCACCAGCAGGAATCCACCCATCAGCCAGAGGCGCGTTTCCTCACGTTCGAGAAACCCGGCCCGTTCCGCAGTCGTCAGCCAGTCGACAATCGAGCCCATAAACCCGAAAAGCGCCACTTCCCCGACCGCGATCAACGCGCTTAAGGCAGCCATCACCACAATCCAGCCCGCTACGGAGCGCGAATACATCCAGCAGAACGCAAACAGCGTAGCCGGCGGCTTGACGGGCAATTCGGGCGGGAACGGGTCAACCCGGGTTTCAAAATAACGGAACATGGGCGGGGATTCGCACGGAATCAGTGATGATTATAGACAAGTGCGTTTCGACGTGGTTGAAAACTAAACGTTCGGAGAAGACAGTACAAAGAATCAGTTTTCGTAATCGGGCTAATCAGCAGACAAACGACAAGTAGTCATGCAAGAAACAAGACCTCGTATCTTGACTAAGCCATCGGGTTAGCAAGATTACTCGACGGTGTGGTCGGGTGACATCGCCAAGACGTTAGGTTGTGAGCCTGAGGGTCAGATTGGTGTCCCGACCGGTTTGTTCACCATGCTGAACGGTATCTTGGGTCCCCTGTTGGGTGAACTCGCATTACAAGATTAGCAAGAACAATGAATGATCGATCGACTACGCTAGGTATTGACGCCTCCAAACGCACGTTCGATATCGCACTTCTGATCAACGGCAAATTCAAGCATGGCAAATTTCAGAACAATCGGTCTGGGTTTTCTGCACTAGTCGTCTGGCTTGAACAGCGTGATGCGACTGAAGACGTGCATCCATGCATGGAAGCCACCGGCATCTATGGCGAGGTCCTCGCCTAAGGGCTCCATGACCATGGCTTCAGGGTCAGTATTGTCAATCCAGCGCGCATTAAAGGCTTTGCTCAAAGCGAAAAATTGCGCACTAAAACCGACCAAGTAGACGCCGGTCTGATTACGGAATTCTGTGCTTCACTGAAGCCGGAAAGGTGGCGTCCTCCAGCTCCTGAAGTGCACCAATTACGGGACTTGGTTCGTCGGCTGGAGGCGCTCAACAGTATGCATCAACAGGAACGCAATCGGCTCGAAGGTGCGCGTGAACTGATTGCATAGCAGCTCAACGAGCATATCGCATACTTGAAGACTGAGCGTGGATTCATACAATTAAGTGCAATTCCTAGAGCCGCTAGCTCGGGTACGATGATGTTTTCCACAACAACCACCGATCCTTAGACATTTAAATTGTACTAAGTCCACGAATAAAAGAAAGTTCATTTTTTTGTTGACACGGAAGATTTTTCAGTACTATTATTAATCCTAAGGGAATTAGGTTGGCGGTCTATATCTCTACTGTTCGATCACTCACTTAATTTTTCCAGGCGTTGCACTGTGTATATGTTGTGGTTGGCTAATCGAGTTGATGGAGGTTATTCAGATGACCAAGAGAACAAAACTGGCTGTTTCTTTTACTGCCATTGGCATCGTACTAATTACAACGATATTTTTTGGGCTTCAGTCCGAAGAGAGCATTTCATTAGTTGGTTTAAGTCAACCTGATCAGACTTATCAGCACAATCAGATAGCCTCGACACACTATGATAGCGCTGCCGAAAACGAGGAGATCAGATCTGATTTACCCGTTGCCCAGCTGGCTCAGACAGAAAGATCTATTACGCATCGGCAACCGACTCGAACCCGAGCTCGAGATAACGCAGAAAGTCCGATTTCTCCTATTCTGGATCAAGTTGTTAGTGAGGTACAGCTAGCTCAAGACACCGCCTCTTACATCCAAGAGTTGGAGGAGATGGGGCTGGTAACGTATCTTCATGGATATAAAAATCGACCGGTCTATAGTTTGCTTGACGGGGTCACAAGCAATCCAGATACTTTGCACGGTTACTTTGATAAAACCGCTGAAGAACTGGTTGAGTTGGCACAGTTGGGTGACGCAACTGCGATGCTTGGATTAGCCAATCGAGCTTGGGCTGCAGGTCTTTGGGGTGAGGGTGATATATATGCATTTGAAGCCGCGAGAATAGCTGATTCATCAGAGCCCTTAATTCATGGCGCAGCTCAGAGACTAAGTCAATTAGGGATGGGTTTTCAAGATCCAGAAGGCGCCAGCTGGTTTTTAGCAGCATACTTATCTGGCGAGATTGCGGCTGCAAGTAATGTCACAGCTTATTTTCGGTTTATGGAACCGGAATACCACGCGTGGGCTATCGAAAGAGCCTACGAAATCTTGGATGAACTCAATAGTGGAGGATAAAATGCATAGTCAAACTGTAACGAAATCCGTTACTGTTATATTGCTGATCCTCGGGTCTTGTTCGTTAGTGTATGCCCAAGATTCAGGCGACGATAGTGGAAATGGTAGTGGTCCTATTATTTGTAATAGCTGTAATAGTGATTCAGATGCAAGGGATGCAGCAGAGGGCAGAGTAGATGTTGGCGATGATCGTTATGTATACAACCAAAATACAGGTGAAACTTGGTGGGTGATTAATCATCGAAGCTCTGGTGTTTCTGTGCATCGGGTATCGCCGCCGTCTACATTACCGCCCGGAAGTGGATCAAGCGGTGACTATAGTGGTGGCGATTACAGTGGTGGTCACGCTGACCCACCGGCAAGCAATGGAAGCCTGACAGATCCTTGCGCTACGCCTTGGAGTATGCATTGCCCTTAGGCTTAGATTAATGCTAGCAGTATTAGAACTAAGCCCCGAAAGCATAATGCTTTCGGGGCTTAGTAATTAATGCTTGGCGGTGACCCGCCTGTGGGTGCGTGTGCCCGCAAATCAGACCTCGCGGATTGGGCACCAGTCCGGACTAAATGGCCTAACAGCCCTTTGAGCGCAGCGGAGGCGAAGCGAAAATGACAATACACCGACAGCAGAAATGAAAAAAACCCCAAGTCAAAAACTTGGGGTTTTGAATTAATGCCTGGCGGTGACCTACTCTCACATGGGAAACCCCACACTACCATCGGCGCAACTGCGTTTCACTTCCGAGTTCGGGATGGGATCGGGTGGTTCCACAGCACTATTGCCACCAGGCAAAGCGAACTTGTTGACCATCACGTTTCCGTGAAGGTCTGGAATTCTGTTCAAGAACGTGTCGTGTGCAGCATCAAATCTCAGTAAAAAAGTTGGCTTTGGTGTTATATGACCAAGCCTCACGGGCAATTAGTACTGGTTAGCTTCACGCATTACTGCGCTTCCACACCCAGCCTATCAACCTAGTAGTCTTCTAGGGCCCTACAGGGACCTCAAGGGTCCAGTGAAACCTAATCTTGGGAGGGGCTTCCCGCTTAGATGCTTTCAGCGGTTATCCCTTCCGATCGTAGCTACCCAGCAATGCATCTGGCGATACAACTGGAACACCAGCGGATCGTCCACTCCGGTCCTCTCGTACTAGG
>JBCCFQ010000305.1:0-5282 GCA_039029655.1 Pseudomonadota bacterium
GACGCCGATGAGCACATGACCCAGATCCTCGAACCGGCTGTCTCTTAAAAGCCTAAAAAATTAGTCTTTGTTCAAAATTGCCGCAACACTGGCGTAGGTGGAAACCCCATAAGGCACCACATAGGTCAAGGGTATTTTCCACATCAACTCCGGCGACCAGTGACCGCCAACAATGGTGTCGCCCTGATTGATCAACACAAGAATACTTCCCACAAGCAGGGCGACCTTGCCACTTCGAACAATGACGTCTCGTTTCACGGCGGTTAAAACCCAAGTTTTCATAAGAACCCAGAGAATTTGTGGTTTCCGCCCACTCTATATGTCCAAAACCATCCCTTGCAAACGTCTTGTTAAAAAACATTGGAAGGTTTTATCCGAGCAGATTGCTCCCCAGGCCTTCTATCCTCAAGGTAAGCCAAAAAATTGGAGACGCAAAATGACAGATATCGCAATCAATTGGTTTGAAATCCCTGTTCAAGACGAAGCCCGTGCTACTGAGTTTTACGGCACCGTGCTGGAAACTGAAATCGGAGAAATGCCCGGTCCTGATGGCCCCATCAAAGTCTTCCAGGCACAGGGCAATCCGGTGGGTGCACTGGATGCGTCTGGGCAGACATCCCCAGCCCAAGGTGGAGTCAGGGTCTATTTTAGTAGTAACGACATTGATAACACTTTGAGCAAAGCGGAGTCTGCGGGAGGCAAAATCGTGATGCCAAAAACCTCTATTGGACCTCACGGATTCATCGGCCAATTCGCCGACCCTGAAGGCAATATTGTTGCATTGCACACACCTCCCACCTCTTGAGTCTACGGGGGCTTGGGGCGGTTCTGCCCCGAGCCCCGCCATCCCAGGTGTGCGTGCCATCACACCCTGACTGCCTATTTGACTTAAGCTGTAATTTTCGCGAACCAGTTCCTATTACTTTTGGCCATTTGGCCTTAAAAAAGCGGTGCTATGAGCGATACTTTCAGTTTGGTGGTTAAGGATGCACCTGAATGCGTGGTCAGTCGTGGTCAGGCTGCTAAACATATCGCCAAGAAATTCAACATGCCGGTAGAAAAAGCTCTGGCATTGATGAATGGAGAAAACCAGGTGGTGTCTCGAGGTTTGGATCTGGAAAGAGCCAAACAATACGCCGAGGTGTTTGATCAAGCTGGTGTCCCAGCACAAGTGGTGGAAGATCAACAGGATACAGAGAGACGCACGCCCCTAACCGCCGCAGACATAGCCGGACTCTTCAAACACGACACCAAACCCAATACTGAGTCGTTGGATAGCCAGCGGGATTGGCTAACTGCCATTACCATTGCATTGCTACCCATAGGCTATGGCTTTACTGTGGCCGGCGTGATTGGCCTAGCTTTGTGGTACGGGATATCTGCCCCGGCTCTAGATGATCCAAGCGGTCTAGGCGTCAGTGTTTTTTATGTATTACCGTTGCTACTGTTACTTGTCACCGTCGTTGTTATTTGCCGTCCGTTTTTCAGTTCAACCCAAAAGCAAGAACGACCCTACAGTCTGTCCCCTGAAAAAGAACCATTGCTCTACGCCTTGGTACACGAAATTTGCGAGCGCGGCGATTTGCAGGTACCCGCCGAAGTTCGATTGAATTGTCGGGTTGGGTTAAGCGTGGGTCCGAAAACGGGATGGTCAGGTTTTGCACAAAAAGAATCGGTACTAACCATCGGTCTCCCGCTCATTGCAGGTCTGACCATTCGGCAGTTTGCCGGTGCCCTGGCCCATGAGCTGGGACACTATCGAGGCATTAAAGACCCTAGGGTTTTGTTTTTTATCTACCGAGTCAATCGTTGGCTATATCAATGTGGTTACGAGAAAGATGAGTTGGATCTACGCTGTGAAAAACAGCTGCAACTCCCAAACCCCAATAAGCTCTGGTACGCTCAAGTTTGGGTATCCTGGGCATCCAAACAGTTTTTCAAAGGACTATCCTGGCTGGCTAAACAGGTCAGTTTCTCCCGAATGCGACAAATAGAGTTTGTTGCGGATCAGTTTCAGGCGGCGGTAGCCGGAATCGACGAATTCAAAAAAACCACTTTGAAGATGCATCTCATGCATTTGGCCTACGATGATGTCATGCAGGACCTCGTCAAGACCTGTGGCGAACGTGGATTACCCGAAGACTTGCCTGCACTAGTGATCACCCGAGCCAATGGAAAACGAAAGAGTGCTCAGCACCTGATGCAAGAATGTTTGAACAAAAAAACCACCCAGGTCCAAGGATTACATCCGGCGGATCTCGAGCGAATCAACAAAGTGGAGTCTTCTGACATCCAAAAGATCATGATAGGCAATGGCAGCGTCACCGCCATATTCGACAACTTTGCTGCATCCTGTCGAACCGCCTCGTGCCGTCTATATGACGACCTACTGGACAAGCGAGTCACCCAAAGCCAGCTGATCTCCAATGCTCAGTTTGATACCGAAACCGCCCAAACCCATCCCCAATATTCCCAGCTTAACGGCTACTTTCTTAATATGTTTTGCCCCTCCGCGTATGTGGCCGTTGGCGACTACGGAAATCATCTGAAGCGGCCTAGAAAAGAGCGTATTCAGGAACTCCATCAACTGTGTACGGAGATACGTCGTGCCAGCCCCGAAGCCCGTAAAGCCGTGGCGGAGTACGTCTCAACACGTCAAGCGTTTTTCGAATTAGCCGCCAACAACAAATGGCTGGAACTCAACAAGAAAGATACTGACGGTGAAGAATTCGAGGCTTTAACCAAACAAGTGTACTCGGCTCGAGCCTGGCTGCGGGACTTCGAACGTCCTTACACCGAGCGGCTTGAATTGGCATTGGCTGCGGCATTGTCCGACGCGGCCGCCCAAGGCAGTGGTGTGTTGAAAAATCTTAAGGATCAGATTGACCCGCTGGTTGAAGCACAAAACGCGCTGGTGGAAAATCAAAACTTAATCCTTGAGGTCTATCGATATGCCGGACAAGGCACTATCGCTGAAGCACACGCCAGGGAACACACCCGTTTCCGCGGTGAGCCTTTGAAGGAAGAGTTGGAACGCTTACGCACGCTGTACGCAGACCTGCGACATAAGTTAAAGAATATACCGTATCCACTAGCCAGCCCTGCTGCCGGCAATGCATCCATCTTGGCGCACTTGGAATGGAATCGACCCGAAGACCAGTCGGAGGTTTCAACCAGTTGCACTTGGCAGGTTTATGGCACTCTCAGTGGCCTGGAACAAGCCCACGTGGATATCATGACAGCGTTGACAAAAATTGCAGCAGCCGCGGAAGCCGAACACGGCGTACGTCTGAAACTCGTCAGTTAGGCTTAAAGCTCCGAGTCTCTCCTGGATCGGTAAATACATCGCCACCCACTTCCTCACGCAAGACATCACCCTGTCCGATGTATTTTGCCGGCACATGCACGCCGATGGTAATGTCCGCGGTAATCACATTCTCTAGGATATCCCGACCTACTTCATTCAAGTAAAACCAGTACGGGGGAAATGCCACGTGCACACCTTCGAAAAATCCCCGCAGAGGATTGAACACGCTTAAGTCCGGACCCGCGTCTCCCATGTGGACCATTGTCCGGCTGTCATCGATAGAGACTTTGAAGGCCAAGTTTTGGATGTCCTTGGTTCGCTCACCACCAGCATGAGGAATCGCGACAACAGTCACTTTGAAGGGGTCTATGGAATAATCAACAGGCACTTCCCCTGGGCTTAAGTCCACCCTGTGAAGCCGTGCTTGGAGACTATCATCCAAAGCCAAAATTGCATCCACCACTTGGCCAGAACCAAACAGGCGCACGGAGGTTTGTTCTTGTAAATAGTCTACCGTTGGAGCAGCGGAAAAATGATCCCCATGAACATGGGACACAAAAACCAGTTTGACGTTATCGTACGGTTCCTTGGCGAATTTGATGGCCTGATTGGTGGAGCGATCCAGCAGGACATACTGCCCATAACTCTCTTCAAAAAAAGCGTCAAACAATACTGACTCGCCACCATGACTGAATAATATGCCCTCATTACCCAGGTATTGAGCCGTCGTGGGTAATTCATGGGCTCCACTGGTGGTGACAACCAATAAGCTTAGAATCCATGTGATGCGAAGATGCATATCAGTGGCCCGAGGCCGCATCGATACCGACACCGGTTTCGGCTCTAACAAACTGATCATCAAACTTTCTGTGTTCCATTACCGCACGATTGCTTTTGTCACTGATGGAAAACACATAGGCTGCGATAAACGCCAGGGGCGCAGAAATCAATGTGGGGTACTGGTAGGGAAAAAGCGCCTTATCGTTACCCAGAACCTCTTCCATGACCAACGGGCTTAACACGATTAGGACCAAACAAGAGATCAACCCAACCACGATCCCTGCAACCGCTCCTCGCGTGGTGAGCTTGCGCCAGTACATACCCAGCAGTAGCACGGGTGCATTCACGCTGGCAGAAATTGCCAGCGCCGCAGTGGCAATAAACACCACGTTTTGGTGTTCAAATGCGATGCCAAGAAGTATTGAGATAACCCCAAGTACCACAACTGTGACACGAGAGATTTGGAGTTCACGTTTCTCCGATGGGTTACCACGACAAATCACCTGTCCGTAAATGTCATGGGCAACCGCTGCAGCTCCGGCCAGCGTCAATCCGGCTACGACTGCAAGAATGGTGGCGAAGGTCACCGCAGACATAAAGCCTAGCAATGCATCGTCTCCTAGAAATTGGGTGACGTGCAGCACCAGCATATTATTACCCCCGATCATGTTGCCCTGATCGTCGAAAAAATCAGGGTTACCCATGACGATCCCCACGGCACCAAAACCGATGAGAATGATGAGCACATAGACGTACCCCATGATGCCTGTGGCGTAAAAAGCGGACTTTCGCGCCGCTCGGCCGTCTTTGACGGTAAACAATCGCATCAAAATATGAGGGAGACCTATAAAACCCAAAACTGCGGTTACCGCCAAAGACAAAATATCCCCACCACTTTTTAGTAAACCACCGGGCTCAAATAACCTCTGACCCTTTGGGTGCACCTCCGCCGCTGTGGAAAACAGATTGGTCAGACTGAACTGATAGTGTTGGAGTAACAAAAAGCCGACCATAGAGATGCCAACAATCAAGAGCACAGCCTTAATGAACTGCACCCACGTGGTGGCCAGCATGCCGCCGAACATCACGTAGATCATCATTAGCGCACTAACTAGAACAACTGCGACAACATAGTCCAAGCCAAACAAAAGCTGGATCAGCTTCCCAGCGCCCACAACTTGGCCCACAAGATAAA
>JBCCFQ010000306.1:0-5278 GCA_039029655.1 Pseudomonadota bacterium
AAATCGCGTAAGTCATCCACCACCAACACTTTGCCACTTACAATTTCATTATGGCCACCGGAGAAGCGTTGGCGCACCTGAACTTTTTGATGCACGCGGGTGACTTGACTAGGACGCGGGATGATCGTGGGGTGGATTGGTATGAGGCCGTTTAGTTACTAGTTGCAATTAGCAAGTTTCAAGAGACACGTCCCACCGGTGTCGCTGTCATTTAGAGAACACCATGGACCACCAGGTTGTGGGCTTCAGGCTTCAGACCTCGGATTCGTCATCCTGCCGAAGGGCAGGCCACAAATCTGAAAGTGCGGGGTCAAGCAGCCGGAACGTTAGGATCACGGGTTAGATTCTTCGAAGTGTGCACGCACTCCGTAGGGGTGGATCCAGTCAATACTCGGCCGCGAAGCGGCACCTTACCAGGCTTAAGAATTCAGGCCTCGCACTTCAGAAGCTGCCACTCTTTGAGAAACCTTGAACCGAATAACTGTGGGTTAAGGTCAGAAACAAGTCTCAAGACAGAAAACCAAAGGTAACGGTTCTGCTGGCCTTGAAACTTGTAACTGTAAACTTGAAACTGCTTTTTTACAGTTCCGCCAACACCGAATCCGCACTACTCTTCTCAATTCCCGTATCATCCACACCAAGATACGTCACCGTGCCGTCGTCAACAATCAAGGCAAAACGCTTTGAGCGGTGCCCCATACCAAATCCGGTGGCGTCTAGTTCTAGTCCTAAGGCTTTGGTGTAATCACCATTGCCATCACCCGCCATGATAATTTCGGATGCGTTCTGGGATTGCCCCCATGCACCCATGACAAAAGCATCGTTCACTGCCATGCAAACGATGGAATCAACGCCTTTCGCTTTAATTTCATCCGCCTTGACAACAAATCCGGGCAAATGGGTTAAAGAACACCCGGGCGTAAAGGCTCCCGGTACGGCGAACAACACCACCTTCTTACCATTAAACACATCGCTGGTGTTTAATGGCCCAGGACCTTTCTCACCCATCACTGAAAAAACGCCCTCTGGCATTTTGTCGCCTACTTGAACCGTCATGATTTTTCTCCTATCTAGTTTTTTTCAGGCCAAGTGCTCAAGGTCTGACGCGTTGTCTTCCCAGTTTTGGCCGTCGAATTCTATGATTGTTGGTTTTTGCGCCTCATCCAGTTTGAGGCAGTGAGCATTAACACTGATACCGTCTGGATTGGATCGCGGAATATAAAAAGATTTTACGCCACAATTTTTACAAAAATAATGCTGGGCAACACCAGTGTTAAACGTGTAAGTGGTGATTGCGTCTGAACCCTGGAGCAGTCGAAACTGATCGCGCGGCACAATCAAGTGCAAGAAGCCCGTCATATCGCAGATGGAGCAGTTACATCGATGCACTTCTAACTCGGCAGCGGCATCAACTTCAAAAGCCACCGCACCACAATGACAACCGCCTGAATAGGTTGCCAGAGGCATTAGGGTCCGTCTTGCTCGGTTTGCGCAACCAATGCCAGACGTGAACCGTCAGCATTAATATGAACCCGTGTGATGGGACCGGCCACCTGACCCTTTAGACTAATGACCTTTTTCCACGGACCACTTCCGGGCCAATAGTAAAGGTCTTGTTTCTCTGCCATGATGATTCCTCCATCAGGTGTCCAGGTGAAGTCCTCACTACCATCCAGTGTCTTCACCAGATTGGTACTCTCCAATGTGTTGAGGTCGAGTCGTTTGATCCACCAGTTTTTTGGGTCGGATTTGTCAATAAAACTTAAGCCCCCATCGTTCGGAATGGGATGTAGCGCGCGTCCCGGATTGTCTAGGACCTTTTGACTTTTACCAGTCATCGTATCTGCGATATGCAAACTGTGGGGTACGTCTTTCTCGTCATCGCCCACAATGAAAAGCGCAAGCTTGGTGTCATCTAACCAACTGTGATATCCAACGCCTTTTACATCACTCAAGATGACTTCGGCCCCGTCGCCGCCATCTCCAATACGCCATAGTCGCTGAGTCCCGTCCTCCTCGACACGAACCGTAGAGAACCCGCCACCCGACAAGTACGTGGGAGAGTATTCGCTCTCCGGCGTGTCCGTTACCTGGACGGCCTTCATGCCCCGGTATTCCAGACGATAAATATCCGCCTGTTTCCCGTCCCTAATGGAGGTAAACAACAGTCCAGATCCATCGGGTAGAAAGTGTGGTTGATTATCGTAACCAGGCCGATCTGTCAGGTTAAGGATGGAACCAAAAGTTACCTGCCCGTCATCGATACCCACAGTGGCCAAATAGATGTCCGTATCAGGAATCTGAGCTTCAGCTTCCGGCTCAGACTCTTGTGTTGTTTGATCTTCCGTTTCTTTCTTGCCACAGCCTCCCAGCACTACCAGAAGTAGGACAATTTGGATAAAACGTATTGAGCTCATTGACTTAGGGTTCCTGCTTTTTCGGTGGCACAAACATCTATCGCCACACCTCGGACTGAATCTCGAGGCCGTAGGCGAATTTAGGTGCTAATGACCGTATCGAAGTTTTAGGTTTTTGTAGCTTTTGCATTAAAATATGGGGTTCGGATACGTTACTCAGCTTGACTGAGCTGTGCAAGTTATATCGAACTCGTTACAGCAGTTTCGGTCTCACCCTCTAGACACCAGGAAGGCACCCCAAAAAACCTATAAATGGAGCTAATCACCCCGTGAATTTGACCCGACTATCTCTTTCAAATCCAGTTGCAGTAGTGGCTGCGATTTTGATGGTGCTGCTATTGGGCACCGTGGGATTGTCGCGGCTACCTATTCAAATGATCCCCGATGTTGAGCGTCCGTTTATTCAGATCAACACCGGTTGGAGAGCCGCGGCACCTGAGGAAGTAGAGTCAGACATCATCGAACCCCAAGAAGACGTTTTGCGGGGCGTGCCGGGGTTAGAAAAAATGGTGGCGTCAGCGTCTCGAGGTAACGCTTCCATCAGTCTAACTTTTCGACCCGACATGGATTTGCAGCGCGCCCTGATTGAGGTAATGAATCGTTTGAATCAGGTTCCTCGATACCCCAACGATGTCACCGAACCCAGAATCTATGCAGGTCAAGATCAATTCGGTGCCGCCATTGCTTGGTTCTCCTTAAAACCTGTGCCTGGCAATACCAGACCCATGGCCAGCTACTCCGACTTTGTTGAAGAAGTCGTGCAAGCTCGCATCGAACGGGTGCCCGGCGTCGCCAACAGTAACGCCTACGGCGGTCGACCGAACGAAGTACGCATCACGTTTGATCCCTATGAGGCCGCTGCCTTAGGGGTCGATATCCCAACCGTATCGGGACTCACCGGCAACAACAATGATACCTCCGGAGGTTTTACGGATGTCGGCCGAAGGCAATACACCCTGAGGTTTAATGGTAAGTACAACCTGGATGAGTTTGGCGACATGGTCTTGGACTGGCGGGGTGGTAACCCCATCAAACTGAGAGACATCGCTAGCGTTGAAGTGAGCATGCGAGACCCGGCAGGCTTTCTTCTAAAAGACGGCTTTGACTCCATTGCGTTTGATGCTCAGGTTGAAAAAGGTGTGAACGTCTTAAACGTAATGGAGGATCTAAAAGAAGCCATTGAGGAACTCAAAAATGGCGCTGTCGCGCGCGCCGGTCTCGAGATTGACCAAGACTACGACGAGACCATTTACATCAAAAGCTCTATTGCTATGCTTCGCACAAATCTACTGATAGGGATTGCGTTAGCCATCGCCGTGCTTTGGTGGTTCCTGCGAAGGTTCCGCGCAACATTAATGGTTGCGGTAACCATACCCATCTGTTTGTTCATGGCCTTTTTGGTCATGCAAATCAGCGGCCGTACTTTAAACATGATTTCCTTAGCCGGACTCGCGTTCGCTATGGGCATGGTGCTGGACGCGGCCATCGTGGTGTTGGAAAACATAGTACGTCTCCGAGAGAAAAAAGTACCCTCTGAGGAAGCTGCCAACCGCGGGGTATCCCAGGTTTGGGGCGCCCTGCTCGCCTCCACCGCGACCACAGTCGCAATCTTTTTGCCTATCATTTTCCAAAAGGATGTGTCTGGGCAGTTGTTCGCTGACCTCGCAATTGCTATCACCATTGCCATTATTACGTCCTTATTTGTGGCAGTAAGCGTTATTCCCACAGCGGCCGCCAACTGGTTAAGAAACGTCTCGCTAGAGGACAACCACGAACACTGGTGGCGGATTGGAACTAAAAGGATCATGTCTCTCACCGACGGTGTGAATAGTAGACGTGTCATCATTGTCACTACGTTTGCTATCGCCACTAGCTTGTCTTGGTACTTATTACCCAGCGCCAGTTACCTGCCGGAAGGCAAGCAGAGTTGGATCTTTACCTTTGTACAGCCACCACCGGGCCAAAGTGTCACCGCGGCGAAAACGGAGTTCGCGGATGAGGTCACTCGGCGTCTGGCAGGTTATCTACAAGATGACGGTGATCCACACCTGAGCTCCTATTTCGGAGGTGTGTTTGGCAACTTTGGTTTCTATGGTTTCGACGTCACCGACCCTGCGCGCGTGGACGAGTTCCTTGATATTCTCAATGGACAGGTGTTTGCCGGTTTCCCCGATACCATGGCGTTTTCCAACCGCATGGGTGTATTCGAAAGACTCAGCGGTGGCGGAGATATTGAGATCAACATTCAAAGTCGGGACATGGACTCGGTGTTGTCGGCGGCAAATTCTGGTCTTGGGGCTGTTAGCCAACTTGGTCTGCAGGCACGTCCCATTCCGGGTGTTGATTTCGCGGAACCTGAACTTCGGCTTATCCCCGACGAACGACGTATCACGGAAGCCGGTTGGAACCGACAGGAAATGTCTATTATCGCTAGAGCGCTTGGAGATGGCGTTTTTGTTGGCGACTATTTTGATGGAGACCGCACCCTGGATATCGTTCTGCGGGCAACACCGTGGCAAAGCCCAGAGCAATTAGCGGCGACACCCTTAGCTACGCCGAACGGTGGTATTCAATTGGTGGGTGAACTTATGCGAATGGAACGCACCGCTGGTCCCGCCCAAATTAGGCGCGTGGATCGGCGCCGTGCAGTTACCTTGAGCGTCCGTCCGCCAGAAGATCAGGCTTTAGATGATGTTATTGGACAACTAAAGCAAACCGTGGAACCACAGCTCTTGCAACAACTACCAGAAGACGGGGAAATCAGCTATTACGGAAGTGCCGCCAACCTAGATATCGCCCTGGAAAATATGGCTCAGAGTTTTATCTTTGCCGTCGCGATTTTGTTCCTGCTGGTTAGCGCG
>JBCCFQ010000307.1:0-5268 GCA_039029655.1 Pseudomonadota bacterium
TATTAATGACTTAATGTCGAGCCAGACACTAGAAACATTTGAACCACCTCGGTCAAAGTTTTTTCGCTTGTTATCTACTACCCCCGATGGCCCAACGGTTAAGTATTTATTATAGGTACACGAGTATACTGAATTTTTTTTTCGACGCACGGGCTAGAGTTTTTTTTATCCCTTAAAAACAAACGCCAACTAATGCATCGCTTGAAGTATAAATCGTAAACTTATGATTTTATAAAAATATGGAATCGTTTGAGTTTACCAAAAAATGACACTACGGCAATAATAAAGCTAAGGTTTCTCCCACCAACGCGGGTTTTTTTTCATTTTCTATCTCAACGGTGTTCTTCAAGCGAATCAGAATTCTGCCAGCGCGCCTGTCGGCCGCCGAAACCAGCTCAACCCGGTTACGAATCCGTGCGCCCTTCACCACCGGCGCCCGAAAACGCACGTTTTCTACTCCGTAGTTAACAGCCTGGCTCACATCGTCTGGAATTACCCCTTGGGATAGGTGGGATAGCAGGGACAAAGTCAGATAACCATGAGCGATGGTGGTACCCAAAGGACTTTCTTGCGCTGCACGATCCTCGTCGATGTGAATCCACTGGGGATCATTGGTGCAATCGGCGAAAAGATTGATCCGTTCTTGATCAATGGTCAACCAATCGGACACCCAAACCTCTTGCCCTACATAGTCAGGAATGTCCGACATTGACACTAATTTTTTTTGCATTGCAGCTAACTCGACACTTGGTAATCTTTGAATTGTTCTCTGAGGGCAAGTTTCTTCACCTTCCCCGTGGCGGTGTGGGGCAGCTCTTCCACCTGGGCAACATCCTCGGGAATCCACCAAGACGCCACTTTGCCATCGAAAAAGCTCAAAAGCGCCTCCTTATTAATAGTGGCCCCCTCCTTCGCCACGACTATCAGCAAGGGTCGTTCTGACCATTTCGGGTGGGGGATGCCAATAACCGCAGCCTCGGCTACGGATGCATGGGCCATGGCCACGTTTTCAAGCTCGACAGAGCTCACCCACTCGCCGCCGGATTTAATCACGTCCTTGGTTCGGTCCACAATCTGCATATACCCGTTAGCATCAATGGTGGACACATCGCCGGTGGGGAACCACCCATCAGGGTCGTGGGACTTTGACTTCTCCATGCGGAAGTATTGGTCGCAGATCCAGGGACCCCTAACTTTTAGGCTACCAAAAGTGCTCCCATCCCAGGGTAACTCGTTGTTGTCGTCGTCGGTGATTTTCATTTCAACGCCAAAAAGACCGTGACCCTGCTTCACCTCTACGGCAAAGCGGTCGTTAAAATCCAGTTGGTCCATAAAGGGTTTTGGCGTGTTAATGGTGCCTAGGGGGCTCATTTCGGTCATCCCCCAGCCATGCATGGTTCGTACCCCGTATCGATCACTAAAGGTTTGCATGATGGAGGGTGGACAGGCGGCACCACCCACAACTGTGCGTTTGAGGCTTCCCAACCCCTTCCCGGTTTTCTCCAGATAGGTCAAAAGACCCAACCAGATGGTTGGAACGCCCAAAGCCAACGTCACATTTTCAGACTCAATCAAATCCTGAAGGGTCTCCGGGTCCCCCATTTTGGGGCCCGGAAACACCAGCTTGGCCCCCACCATTGCCGCGCCATAGGGCGTACCCCAAGCATTGACATGAAACATAGGCACGACGGCCAGAACAGAATCCCGGCAACAAAAGCCGATGCTATCCACCATGCCAAGACTCATGGCGTGTAAAACGGTGGATCGATGACTATACAAAACGCCCTTTGGATCGCCGGTGGTACCCGAGGTGTAACACAGGGAGGACGCCCGATCTTCGTCAAACTTGGGCCAATCAAACTCAGTGGGCTCCCCAGCTATCAGGCTCTCATAGGCGTGGACATTGTCTAGCTTTGAATCCGGTAACTCGTCGGCGCCGCACATCACCACAATTCCCTTTACTGTGGTGAGCGACCCCGCTAAACCCTCCACCAACGGGACGAACATCGGATCCACAAAAAGCCAAGCGTCCTCGGCATGATTGATTATGTAAGTGAGCTGCTCGCCAAATAGCCTTGGGTTGATGGTGTGACAAACCGCACCCGAACACGAGGTGGCATAGTAAATCTCAAAATGCCTAAAGTCGTTCCAAGCAATAGTGCCCACTCGATCCCCGGGCTCTACGCCGAGCTTTCCTAGACCATGGGCGAGCTGGGCTATTCTCTTATTGGCATCCGCATAACGATATCGATGTCGTTCGCCGCTGCTTAACTCCGACACTATTTCAACATCAGGATGATTTTTTGCAGCAAAGCTTAGGATGCTCGAAATCAGCAACGGCGAATCCATCATTAAACCTTGCATTTGCCCACTCCTACTCGATACCTGAAACATGAGAATGGTGTGACAATCCATGGGTGGGGTCAAGCAAAGCACCAATCACCCTTGTGATATATTTCCGGCGACTCAGGTTGGTGGAACAGCTATGCAATACAGTTGGTGGGATTTGGTTGGGAACATCGGTGTCTTTCTGATTGTTGGCGCTTATCTATGGCTGCAGCTAGAGCGTATTTCCAGCACGAGCCTAATGTATTCCGCAGCCAACGCGTTGGGCGCATTGTTAATCCTTGTTTCTTTGATTGAAAAATTTAACTTTTCGGCTTTTTTGATCGAAGCGTTTTGGTTGCTGATTAGTTTATTTGGGATGATGAAAGCATGGTCCAAAAAGGCCTAATCCTTTTTTGCGTTTTGATAATGGGGGGTTGTGCAAACTTGGCCAAAGAAACCGAAGAGGTGTTTCGTGAACAAAACCGGGTGACATCGGAGTTGTTATTGCTGTTGGATGAGTCGCCCCCAGAGTCTCCTCGACACGGACAACTGAGCGATGCGGAAGAATTCATACTTCAGGCCTGTATGCCGCTTAATCAATTTGCAATCCGTTACCGCGATAATCTTCCTATTGGACCATTCAAAAAGCTACGATTACCCAAAGCAATAAAAGTATGCAGAAGGGTAACCGAACAAACACAAGCGCTATTGAATGATTTGGAACCGTAATGTCGGCTGAAGGCGACTAAAGGTTGTTACGTAGAAAACGATAGACTTGTCTTGGCAGAAGGTTTAGACCGAAATTTGTCATCGCCATAAACGACATTTTGTGACCATAGTTTAGTGTAATACGTGCTGGTTGCCCCATCGCTTCCCACAGGGCTCTTCGCGATGACTCGGGCATACAGTCATCTTTACCTGCCTCAATCATCAACACCCCTCTGGGATCAACACGACCGGCATAATTCATCACGTTACCAAACTCTAGTACCTCCGCCACGGTCTCCTGATAGCGAGTTCTATCCCATCCAAAGCGCTCACTGACAACTTCACGAGTGTCACCTAGTTTTCCGTCACAGTGAGCGAAAATCTCACTGGGATTAGCACCCCCCATAACCAACACACTGCGGCTGAAGCGTGGCTCATTGCTGATGGCAATGGATGACACTACGGCACCCATACTGAAGCCGATTAATGCAACCCGGTCCGAATCTATCCCCGGCTGGTCTTGAGCCCAATCCAGCAAACGGCGCAAATCAATTACCGTGTTGCGTACTCGTTCAGTCCCTTCCGCCACTTCTTCGGCGAAAGCCTGGGCCGACTCTGCCTGTTCCATATTGGACCACTTATATATGGGTTCTGGTCCATGAATCCGTAGAACGTTCATTCGTCCCCGGGATTTCTTTCGAAGCGTACCCACCATACGAACCGAAGGAAAGGTGTAGGTACCCCAGATGGGTAAGACAATCACCAAGGGTTGCGCGCCACTGCGGGTACTCTTATGAAAGTCCGCGGTAACCAAGTTCCCTTCCTGACCATTGTCACCAAATGACGAAAACACCATCCGTTGCACTTGATAGTGTCTATTATCTTCTTCAGACAAGTCTGAAAACTGTGGGTTTAGTGGTACAGCGGAGTACTGAAAAATGTCTTCCGTCTTGTGCTCGAAGGATGCCGTGTACCGATTAGAGGCTGGCATACGCGAGTGACTGAGACAGCCGCTCAAAAACAATGCAAACGCCATGAGACCAACAAGCCTAGTCATCACTGGCTCTCGCAATTTGGCTTTCAAGTTCCTTAAGCAAATTGTCATAACCGCCAGTTGCCAAGTAATCCCTATACTCTGCTCGTTTCAATGCTAGATCGCTAACGCCGTCAACCAAGATGTTGTTTATTAGCCAAGTCCCATCCGTGTTTTTGAGCAAGTAATCAAACGCTATTGTTTTCCCATCGTTAAGAACAAGTTCAGCATTGACGAGTTTAGCGCCACCGCGACTATCGGTTTCTTGCTTAACACTAAACTGCTGCCCGTTGTATTTCTTGAATCGACTGGCGTAGGTGGCTGCACTCAGTCGAGTCACAGTGTTCACCAAGTCATTCTGATTCTCTGGTGACAAGTCTCGCCACGCTCGATGCACTGTGAGACGCGTGATGGTTTGCATATCATGAGTAGCGTTAACAAGCTCCAAAAATCTCTCAAACCGATCATTGGAGTTCCCTTCATCCACAGTTTTGAGTATCTCAACGATGCCTTGTTGCAGAGTATTGACCGCGTCAGACGCTGTTTGTGCAGCCGTCGTCTGAGGAAGCCAAGCAAACAATAAGACAAATGACAACAATCGGCTCATTGAGACATCTTCACGTCTTGGGCCTGAACTGAATCTGAATTCAGCGATCCGTAGTGACGTCCCTTCCAGGCGGCACCGGCACCGAACCAGTGTTGGACCGCAGAAGTCCACGTCATCAGGAGGTACAACAAACCAATAAGCGGTAACACTACGACCGAGAATAGACTTTGTTCATAGTAGTGAAGGACAGGCACAAAACCTAACCACATAGAAAACACCGCCACCAGTGCGACTGTAAACACGTCGACATCAGGGCTAAATAAACCTAAATAAGGGATGAAAAACACCAAGCAAAAAACAGCAGTAACGCCCAGCAACAAAAGCGTGGAATAGTGAAGTTGTGTAAACGCACTTCGAGACACTAGACGCCAAATGGAACCCAGGGAGTCGTAAGCTCTCAAACTCTTCACATCACGAGTCAAACCAATCCAGGTTCTAAACCCATTCTGCTTAACTTTCTTAGCCAGAGTGCAATCATCAATTAGTGCCGACTTGAGAATGGCGAACCCACCCAGAGTCCTCAACACCTCGGTTCTCACCAGGATGCAACCTCCTGCTGCAGCCGCAACTGAAGATCCCGCAGTATTGGAAA
>JBCCFQ010000308.1:0-5265 GCA_039029655.1 Pseudomonadota bacterium
CCGTGATTACATCCAACTTGGACGGATGGATTTTTTGTATGACAAAGTCGGACTCTACGACACACTCAAGCTTGTCATACAAGAAAAGGAAGAAACTGACGCAATTGCAAAGATCCACGCAGAGGTGAGTGACATTAAGTCCCATATGCTCCATTTCCTGGAAAATCACGACGAACAACGTATCGCCAGCAACGGTTTTGCCGGTGACGCCACAAAAGCGAAACCCGCTATGGTGGTCTCCGCTCTTTTGAGTCAATCACCCACCATGCTGTATTTTGCCCAGGATGTCGGCGAGCCTGGTGATGGTGACGCAGGCTTTGGCGACCCTACCCGAACAACCATCTTTGACTACTGGGGCGTACCCAGTCATCAAAGGTGGATGAACGGGGGCAAATTTAATGGTGGACGACTGACCGATGCGGAAAAGTCACTACGTGATTTTTATGTTCGTTTGATGACCTTCAGCGCCAGCAGCAGTGCTTTAAATGGCGCTTATCGCGAGATCCACAGCGCGAATCGTCAACATACAGCGGGGTATGACGGACGTTTGTTTTCCTTTGTTCGCTGGGACGCCGAGGAAAGACTCGTGGTGCTTAGTAACTTTAACCCCACTCAAGACTATGATCTAACCATGTTAATCCCTGAAGAGATAATCGAACTGTGGGGCCTGGATGATGGTAAGTACCCACTCACTGATGCGCTAGACGGCAAAGGTCCGACACACTTGCTAGTGAAAGACGGCATGGGCCGATTTGAAACCAGCCTACTGGCGCTAGAGTCCGCAGTTTTTCGTCTGGCAGCGACTCATTGATCACTTGGGGATCACGCTGGCAAAGCAGTTAAGTGTTAATCGACCTCGCCTGAAGTCCTCCGACAATAGTTCGGGGGAGGTGATATGAGCACTGTGGGCCACTTCACCTGAGTAAAACACCAAACGATTGAAACGTGGCTGCACCACAGTCAGCAACTCTGCTAGCTCGTTGGACTCCGTCATGTAACGAGGTGGACCTCGAAACGACTCTGTATGCTGAGCCAAATACTCATGAGCCAAGGCCGGATCCTTGCCATCTAACTCCAAAGCTTTTAGGACCACATCGAAACGCTTGTATCTATAAAATGCCGTACCCCCCAAGGCCTCATCGTCGTAGAGGTATACAAGTCCCGCAAACTTCCGGCGCTGTACAGAGTCTCGAGGATCTGTATGGCAGATTCGCTGATAGTTGGATAACTGCTCCGGCTTAAAGGTAATCATCGAGAGACCCGTTGAAATACTTGCGTTACCACGCAGAAAGCCGAATATCTTACTCATACGGTTTCTTACAAAACGGTGGAATTCCTTCAGTACTTCTGACTCAAGCTGCAACATCAGACCCGGATAACTAAGTTTGGGAACGTAAAAATTGTCTGCCTTCTCGCAGGCATAGTCGATCAGGTTTTCCGGGCTTAACAGGAAATCATCGACCACAATACAAAAGCTGGAGTCTGCAATCGGCACCTTTTCCAGCTTACACTCAGGGTTAAGACGTATAGACGGTGAGTTTATCATTCAATTCTTTCTATTACCGTCACGACTTATTCAAACGGGCGAGGTTGTCCATGTGGGGATCAAAATTCAAAGCACAACGATTTAGAAAATCAGCCACTCCCTGTTCTTGATAATGATCACCCCTATTGGGTTGATTCTCGGCCAGTTCTGGATAAGCACCATACCCTGACAACAAACAGTGCCATGACAGCGTACCGAAATGAGAGACTATGGCTTGTCGACTGATTTCGGCGGAAACGTCTTCGCGTCTGTACCAAGCGTCTAGGATATGGAGCAATGAATCGGACAGCGCCTTGTTTTCGCGATTTGCTCTCCAATAGTCGCTGTCGTCTCTTGTATTGAGCTTATAGTGAGCGACGATGTAGTCCCTCACCCTCTCAAATCGCTGAAAGATGTCTTTGTTGAAATCAGCTTGATAAGCTTCACCGAACTCTCCTTTTTCGTAGTGAGAGATAAACTGCTCAACCGTGACTTGAACCAGCAGCAATGCGGTAGCCTCCAGAGGCTCAATAAACCCCTGAGATAGGCCAAGACCCAAACAGTTCTTGTACCAATGCTGCTCTAGCTGTCCAACGCGCATTTTTAAATGACGTGCCTCAATATCGTTATCCAGCACCCCTAAAAAGGATCTAAGTTCCTGCTCTGCATCATTACTGGAAATGAAGTCAGAGCTATATACATATCCATTGCCAAAACGATGTGTCAGAGGAATACGCCAACACCAGCCAGATGACAACGCGGTTGAAACTGTTTCGGCAGGGAATTGATCCGAAATGGGCGTGGGCATCACAACGGCTGCATCGTTGTACAAGTTCGATTTGTAACTATTGAAGGCAACCCCTAGGGTCTTTTGCATTAACACAGAGGCAAATCCCGTACAATCTACAAAAAAGTCGCCGTCGTAGTGTTCCCTCTCATCACTCTTTAGAGACTGAATATTGCCCAAACTGTCTTGCAAGACCTCCGTTATCCGCGCTTGAACATGGGTCACCCCTTGAGACACAGCCGTTTCGCACAAGAATTGGCCCAGCAATCCAGAGTCAAAGTGATATCCGTACTCTGTGACAAAAGGGAAGTGGTTAGGCGTCTGTGGACCTTTCTCCTGTTGCGCAAGCACGCCATTGAGGAAAAAGTCGTCGGGCTGTGTGTGAACAGCCAAGCCAAGTCTGCGAGTTCTACAGTTCGTTAGAAAGGCGTTTTGCGTAAAGGTGTCTACTTGACTAAAGAAGGGATGACTGTAGCTCTCGACGCCAGACCGTGGGCTCCAACCTTCAAATCGAATGCCAACCTTGTAGCTTGCGTTACAGCGAGGCATCCAGTCGGCGTCTGGAATTTCTAGAATTTCAAAAAAGCGTTTCAAAGTTGGTGTGGAACCCTCACCAACTCCTACGATTCCAATATCGGGTGACTCAATTAGAGTGATTTGTACGTCCTTATCAGCCCATTTTTTTGCAAACAAATTGGCTGCCATCCAACCCGCCGTACCACCACCAAGAATCACAATTCGTTTCGACATTGCTTAACTCGTGTTGCAAAACCCCACAAGAAACTCATCGTGGGTGGGGATCTTTTCCATGGGCTGCTGTTTGGTTTTTTTAGTGTTAAGCAGTTTTTGCTTAAGCTGCTCATGAGTCAGCGTATTGGCAAGGGGATGAAAGTCTTGTGGTGTGACGCCCTGACCCAGCATCACGTATAACCACGACGGTTCCAGGAAGATATCAAAGTTGTCGTTGGTCAGGGTTCCGTTTGCTCGAAACAGTTCGATTTTCTCGGTGATCCTATCCGGCACCTCCATGTGGCGTAAGTCTTGCCAAAACTGACTGTCATCTCGTTCATTGAGGTGATAGTGAAGGATGATAAAGTCGCGAATGTATTCAAACTCTAATTGAGATTGACGATTATATTCCCCCACCAGTTGCGGGGTAACGCCTGCGTGGGGAAAAAGAGTAATCAGTCGAACAATAGCGGATTGAATAAGATGAATACTGGTGGATTCCAGAGGTTCCAAAAATCCACTGGACAGTCCGACGGCAACAACGTTTTTGTTCCATTGCTGTTTGATGCGTCCGGTCCTAAAAGGAATGATCTTGGGGTCCGCGATGACTTCGGAGTCAAGGTTGTTCAAAAGGACATCCGCCGCGTCGTCATCGCTATAGTAATGACTGCTGTAAACAAGACCATTGCCATTTCTGTGCTGCAATGGGATCCGCCACTGCCACCCCGCAGAGTGTGCAATGGATCGGGTGTAAGGAAGAGTCTTACTGAAACGCTCCGAGGGCACCGCCATGGCCCGATCACAGGGAAGCCAATGACTCCAATCCTCAAACTCGGTGTTCAGTGTCTTGCTGATGAGTAGTCCTCGTCCACCTGAACAATCGACAAAAAAGTCGCCAGAGATTACCTCGCCGCTTTCAAGCTTCAGTGACTCAACGTCACCGCTTTCAGAATTAACCTGCACATCTTCAATAAGCCCTTCAGTTCGTTTGACGCCGATGTTTTCACTGTATCGTCTAAGGTATTGACCATAAAGACCCGCATCAAAATGATAGGCGTACTGCAACTCCCAAACCGGATCCTTAACCTGAAGTTTGGCGAATTTACCCGCCTTGCAGCATAGATAGTTTAGATCGTAGTCCCACAGATCGGTCTCGAATCCATGCTGTAGTCCACGTAACCAAAAATGATGAAAATGACAAAAGGCCTGGCTTCGACCCGGCGCTCCAAAAGTGTGGAAGTAACCCTCATTTTGTACACGCCAATTCTCAAACTGAATCGCCAGTTTTATAGTCGCTTTGGTTTCCCTTAGAAACTCTGCTTCATTAAGGCCAAGCACATTATTGACGTGCTGAATGGGTGGTATCGTAGCTTCTCCGACACCCACGATTCCTATTGCGTCTGACTCCACTAACTCAATATCGAGCTGAGGCCCAAGAACCCGCTTCAGTAGAGACGCCGACATCCACCCGGCGGTGCCACCACCAACAATGACCAGTTTTTTTATGGTGTCAGACATTCGAGTCTCGCTACGGCAAATCCATCAGCTCGATGATACCAGCACGGCGGGTGCTGCAAAAAAGAAAACCCTGCCAACCAACGTTGGCAGGGTCGAAATAGTCATGACTGGCGACTAAAATTTATAGTTAACATTTAGAATATAGTTGGCACCGAAGCTCTGGAATTGTGTGACTTCCCGGACGTCATCATTGGTCTGCAACGTATCCTCATCGGTCAGGTTTTGACCTTGCAGCGATATGTAGAGTCCATCCAGACGCTCAAAGCCACCTAGTCCAAAGTCGTACCCAATCTGAGCGTCAATCAACTCGGCACCTTGATCGAAGGTCTCGACCAAAGCCAGGCTTAAGCCCCGAACTTCGGTCTGGAAGCGGTCTCGTTTAGTCCAGGAGACACGGGCTTGGAATCCGCCTCTCTCATAGTAGACCGTAGACTGATAGTTTTCTTCCGAGAGACCTGGAACATTTGTGCCATCATCGAGCGAACCGTCATACAAAGCGGCGGACGCCACAATGCCGAATCCGTCAAGGGCTTCGGCAAACATATGGAAAGGCACATTTGCCTGAATTTCATAACCTCTAACAAAGCCTTCCAATCCATCTTCCTTGGCGTCTACTAAACCAAGGAAAGTCTGTGGTGGAATGATGTTTGTATTGTCGTTGGGCACACCCGCTGTGCTGGTGTGTCACTTGGGTTTGTATCTGTAG
>JBCCFQ010000309.1:0-5263 GCA_039029655.1 Pseudomonadota bacterium
GTTTGCATACTCTATAGTGCCCTGGATGTGGATTTAGACAGCGGGGATGACGACATGGGTGCCATGTATTCCGCCGGTCTGGGGGTTTTGGCTGATCTTGGTGACAGTGACGTTGCCCTGCGCGCTGAGTACCGAAGGCGTTCTGATTCCTCCCTTGACGATACCCTGAGTGACAACTTGTTCAGCCTTGGTGTGCAGATTCCGTTTGGCAAAACCACGCCTAAAGTCATCGATAGCGACGGTGACGGTGTCTCCGATAGTAATGACCGTTGTCCTAATACGCCCCCGGGGGTCGTGGTGGGTAGCGACGGTTGCGAGATCGACAGCGATGGCGATGGCGTGGTCGACTCCCAAGACAAGTGTCCCGGCACACCCTCTGGCGTAAGTGTTGATGGTTCAGGCTGCCCTCTTGATAGCGATGGTGACGGTGTCACTGATGACAAAGATAAATGTCCTGGAACGGTTGCCGGTGCCCCGGTGGATGCGGATGGCTGTGAATTAGACTCTGACAATGACGGCGTCGTAGATCGTTTGGATGAATGCCCGGACTCTAGACCCGGTGCTCAAGTAGATGTAAAAGGCTGCGAAATCAAAGATGAGATCAGACTGCCCGGAGTAAACTTCACCACCAACTCCGACGAGTTGCTGCCCGGTGCAGAGTCTGTATTGGACGATGCAGCGGCTAGTCTGATCAAAAACCCAAGCATTCGTGTTGAAGTACAAGGACACACGGACAGCGACGGCGCAGCAGCCTACAACCAGAACTTGTCGGAGCGACGAGCAATCACGGTGCTTGATTACCTGGCCAGTAAAGGTGTCGAACGGGATCGGCTCACCGCCCGAGGTTATGGTGAGGTTCAGCCCATTGCCGACAACAGCACTGCCGAAGGCAAAGCTGCCAATCGCAGAGTGGTGTTGAGCATTGTGGCCAGATAGTCACTCCATGCATCAAGAAAAAGCCGGCGCATTGTCGCCGGCTTTTTTTATGTTTAGGAAGCGTCGTCCTTTTTCTTCTTTTTTTCTTTCTTCTTGCGACGCTTTTCTAACTTACGGTTCTTTTGCAGCTGCCGTTCCGCCTCAGCCTGATTGCGCAGTATAGCAACACCCGCCTCATTGACCTCATTAAAGTACCCCAAGACACAGGTCCCTAACTCGTTACCGGGCACTGTAACAAATTGACCTCTACTCAAAACTTGTGTGCGGCCAAAAGATCCAGTCTCAAGTACGGAAACTGTATCTCGCCGACAGGTTCTTGATCCTCGATTTTGAAACAACAATTTTCGGCCGGGTTTTAGCGCCGAGCATCGTCGATCAAGATAATTCACAAAATATTTTTTGCGGCTGACCCGAAACAAGATGTGCTGCTCATTGATAATCTCCGCCTGCTCCCATCGCAAGTTCGTGATACACCTTTTCGGATCGTCAACGGCTACGTCATTGAGGGTCACAAAGTCTGCCGTCTGATCCTCAATGGCCTTGGGTGGTTTGAGGTCAACGTCAGGCATAGTAGAAGTCACTTCTGGCTCCTTGAGTGGAACGCTCTGTGCGGCCGCAAGGCCTGTGACCGCAAAAGCAAGCCACAAATATCCTATGATTTTTCGTATCATGATCACATCCTGAGTCACTAAGTCCAGTTTACCACGGCTAGCTCTATCCTAATTTTAGGCATTGCCCCAAGGAAAAAGTTCGGAATCCCTATGCCCAAGGAAAGCAATAAAAAACCCAGGTCCATTAGGCGGCGTGTATTTGGGCTCTTGGTGAAATTGAGTGTAGCGCTTGTATTCATCAGCCTTTTACCGGTAGTGGCGTTGCGTTGGTGGGACCCACCCTTTACAGCATTTACCCTAGTTGAAGACGCCAACATCCGACTAAACACCTGGTACCACTTTCCTGATTTGGGCACACAGATGGGTTTGGCTGTCATTGCGGCGGAAGACCAAAAGTTTCCAACCCACTTTGGTTTCGATCTCGATTCTTTGGAAAAAGCGCTTCGCGATCGGCAATCCGGCAAAAGGTTTAGAGGAGCCTCTACCATTACTCAGCAAACCGCAAAAAACTTGTTTTTGTGGAAAGGTAAGAACTTTGTGCGAAAAGGGCTGGAGGCCTACTTCACCTTGGCTATGGAAACCACACTACCAAAAAGACGCATATTGGAGATTTATCTGAACATCATCGAACTAGGTCCTGGGATCTATGGAACACCCAGGGCAAGCGAATACTTCTTTGACAAAAAGCCGTCTGAACTTTCTGCTTCTGAGGCGGCCCTCTTAGCAGCAGTTCTGCCAAACCCAAAACGTCTTCGCCCCGTAAATCCAACACCTTATATGCAAGAACGGCAATATTGGATCATGGAACAGGCCCGGCAAATGCAGGAGAAAGGGCTGACCTACGACTTGCTGGACTGAGTCACTGTCATCCGCCTCGTCTAGGCATCAAAAACACCGTAAGATGTGACCATGCTGTTTCAATCTAGCCATCGTTCTCGCTGTACAAAGGAAGACCTCATGGTCTTGTGTGCGCGTATTGGCTATAACCCGCCATCCTCAAATAGTCGCATGTAATAGAAAACAAGACTTCAGAGGAGTAATGGGTTATGTCAGAACAACTGTTGGAATTAGATCGCGCTCATCATTTACACCCCTTCACCGACCACAAGTCCCTGCGTACTCAGGGCTCACGAATCATCACAAAGGCAGATGACTGTTACATCTGGGACAGTGATGGCAACAAAATTCTTGACGGAATGGCGGGACTTTGGTGTGTCAACGTGGGCTATGGAAGAAAGCGATTGGTGGACGCTGCAACTAAGCAGCTAAGCGAACTACCCTATTACAATAGCTTTTTCAAAACCTCCAACAAACCGGCCATCGAGTTGTCCGCAAAATTGTGCGACATCTCCCCGGAAGGCTTAGAGGAAGTTTTCTTTGGCAGCTCGGGCTCGGAATCCGTAGATACCATGGTGAGAATGGTGCGACAGTATTGGGCACTAGAGGGTCAACCCAATAGAAACATCATTATTGCGCGACAGTATGCCTATCATGGTTCCACCGTTACCGGCGCTTCTCTAGGCGGTATGTCGGCAATGCATAAACAACTCAACCCACCGTTAGGTGGTTTTGAGCATGTCACACCACCCTATTGGTACGGCGCGAACAGCGAGCTGTCACCACAGGATTTTGGAATAGAAGCGGCTAATGCCATCGAAGAACGAATCAAATCACTGGGTCCTAACAAAGTCGCAGCGGTGGTGGGTGAGCCCATTCAAGGTGCTGGTGGCGTAAAAATCCCCCCGGAGAGTTATTGGCCCCGGGTTCAGGAGATTTGCAAAAAATACGATGTGCTGCTGGTGGCGGACGAGGTCATCACCGGTTTTGGCCGGCTCGGTCACTGGTTTGGCTCTGATCACTTTGGCATACAACCGGATCTGGCAACGTTTGCTAAAGGTGTGACCTCGGGTTATGTACCTTTGTCAGGCGTACTGGTAGGTAACCGGGTGCGAGATACTCTAGTTCAAAAAGGCGGCGAGTTTTTCCACGGCTACACATACTCCGGTCATCCCGTATGTTGCGCTGTTGCTTTGGAAAACCTAAAAATAATCGAAGAAGAAGGGCTTTGCGAAAAAGTCAGAAACCACACCGGACCTTATCTTGCAAAACGTTTGTCGGAGTTAGAAGACCATCCTTTGGTGGGGGAAACCCGCAGCGTCGGGCTGATGGCCGCGGTTGAGTTAGTCAAGGACAAAAAGACCAGAGAACGATACCCAGGTGATGGTAATGCCGGTGAAGTTTGTCGAGACTACTGCTTTGAACACAACTTCATCATGCGCGCCGTGGGAGACACCATGGTTATGTCGCCACCCCTAACATTCTCGTTAGAACAAATCGACGACATCACCACGAGACTGCGTAGCGTGTTGGACTCAACCTTGAAAAAGCTGAATTAGCTAATCTTCAATACCGGGTAAGGCGGTAACAGACAGCGATTTTAGTTCTTCATCAACATAGCTCTCCGCTATGTTTCTTAACTGATCCAAGCTGACTTTGCCGCCTTCTTCCGCTAGGGTTCTCGCTACGTCGTCCAGGGAATACTCCTTTCCACTCTTCTTGCGCAACTCTTTATCCAGTGCGTAAAAGACACCGACAGCTCGGGCCGTCACAGGTCCTTTAGACTGTTTCCCTCTCAGACTCTCGACATCCTTGCCCCACTTTTTCAAGGAGTTCAGCGCAGTATTAAAACGCGCACGGGACAAAGTCTTGCTTCTGCGCATAATCTCCAAAGAGTAAAACTCTGCTAAACCTTCTACGATCCAGTCATCTTCATCACTGGAGACACGCAATGCCGTGTGCACAATTTCGTGCATTAGCGAACTAGTTCCATTTTCGCTAATCATCGGTCGATCCGAATGCATGAACAATGACCTAGGCCCAGACAGACCACCCCGCCACATGGGATTACCTGCGCCCAAAATCAACAGTCGATTTGGGTACTTTGGAAAAATCTTTTTCAGCTCCGTCATATTCCATTGCATGAATGCTAAGGTGTCCATGCGTCGAAATCCTTGGTCTTTGGGTGCCGCGATGACCACACGGATACCCTTAATCTCACCGATTCGCTGACCAAACTGCCCCACCATCATCCAGCCCACCGGTCGATGAAAACGCCTCTTGTCATTGACCACGTAGTAGCCACCTTGGCGGGACGGGCGAAACGGGGTGACTACAGACCAAGCGTCGGGCAATTCGAAAAAGAGCTTCGCGCGGGACTCATAGCCTGCTTTGGTTCTCGCTGAAATAGCAGGCACCAGATCATCGCCGCGGAAAATCGCCCAATCCTCCGCCACGTAGGCATCGTAGCCCGAATCTGATCTCTTATGAGTCAGTGGCACAGAATAAGTGAGAGAACCGCCTTCTTCCGGTGGCTGCCAAATTACGGGAGAGCCTATTTCCAACTCGCCATCAGCTTTGAGGTCCGCGAGACTTGCTTCACCCAAACGCAGTCGTAGCTCAACCACACGATCCGCACGTTCACCTAACTCAATGCGAACCTTGGCCCTATCCTGTTTTGGCTCAATGACGAAATAGTAATTGAGTTCATATTGAGAAGATGTGAGCTCCTGCCCTGACGTGACCGAAGACAGGCATACCATTGCAAATATCCAGAGGATTTTCAGTTCCTTCAAGAAGCACCTTATTTTGTGGCGGATAAACGACCCTAGTGTGACTACGCTTAAGCAGACTTGTCTACCCAAACGCAAAAAAAAAAA
>JBCCFQ010000310.1:0-5256 GCA_039029655.1 Pseudomonadota bacterium
ACACATTCTACAGTCATGAAAAATCTGATAGCGGCCTGATTGCTCGCGAACACAGTTTTTATGTTGAAGCTGAGCGAGTGTACTTTGCCTTCAATAACCGCATGGTGTTAGACGACGCCCACGATAAAAAGGCTTTTGAGTTGGACGACAACATTGCGCTTGAGCCTGTGCGCACGGATCAGACGGAAATGGCTGTTCGAAGCGTCGGAATTAGCGATGACCCAAAACGGTCTATACATCAAGTGGGGCAAGGGGAAAACTGCACCACTTTCATGGTGATGGGAGACGCCGTCATTGGATTTGGGATGAGCGAGGGGCTTGGCGAACGTTTGGAAACGTACAGAAACCAGAAGAAGATCAATCTCCCACTACGATACGTCATTGCCTCAGACCATCACGATGAGGACATCGGTGGGGCTGCTGATGCAACCCAAGCTGGCGCTACGCTGCTGGTCACCGTTCACACCGCTGCAAAGCTGCGTGAAACTCAAAGTAATCATGATCTCGATGTTGTCGACGAGCCAAGAACCATTGGAGACCTTACCATCTTACCCCTCGCAACAGATCATGCCGCCTCCATACTAACGGCGTATCACAAGACACAGAAGATCGTGATGCAAACGGGTCATTACTACAGCTCATTTATCGAAGGTCCAAGCTATGCAAGGCAGACTGCGGTGACGTTTTATGAGGCGCTGCCCAGCGCTATTCGAGCCGAAGCCCAGGCAATCATCTCAGGACAAGACATGAAGCTGGAAAAATGGTCTGACTTTGTCTCGGCCGTGGACAAGCATGAACCCGTTTGGTGCCATAGAAATCGACCAATCTGTGGTCCGTGATTTGGCGTGAAAGGCACTCTTGGACGGCTATTCGTAGGTCAAAGCGTAGGGCAGAAATCCTGCAATCATGGATTTGGCTTGTTTTCTGAGAAACTGACGGCTCTTATGGTCGGGCTCTGTAATCACAAGATGGCGCAGGAAGTTGGACATCTCGAGGGAATACATGGCTACGTCCCGTCGTTTTTCTGTGGCGATAAAGCCCGCTTGTTCGATTTTCTGTAAGAAAATATCTACCACTTCTTCTAGCATTCCTGCCGTGGACTGTTGGTATTCCGGCACCATGTACAAGGTTCCCACGCACGCCACCAGTTCCTCATTTTCCAAGAAAATGCCTACATAACGATCCCAGGCGTCGGGGCCTGCCGTGAGCCAGTTGTCATACCCGGTGGTGTTGGTGAGTTGGCGTATGATTTGGACCGTGGCGTAGTTGATACGAAGGATGAGCGCCTGTATGAGGTGCCCGCGGTGTGCAAAAAAGGTTTCAACGGGTAAAGACAGTGTTTTTGTCAGAAGAGGGGGTTCAAGCTGTGACAAATCCCCATTGGCACAAACCGTTGTCGCCTCATCCAGAATGAGTCTTGTTTGTTTTGCGTCATTGTCATTGCTCCGCGCTCGTCGCAATGTGCCGGACTCAGATAGTATATCCAGCAATTCTTGTTCAGGATCTTCTTGTTTAGTGTTTTTGCCGGCCGCGCTGCTGGTCATCTTGCGTAATCCACAGCGTTCGAGGGTTTGGATATCAGAGCACCGGGAAGGTAGTTTCTTATCGCCATATCGCTAAGGCGACGAAAAAGGGCAAGGCGTTTTGGGTCGGTCTGGCAAACCACCAACGGGAACATGGCCCCCGCCGTTCGAACGGCAAAGCAAAACACATTGCGTCTGTCCACCGAGGGTTCGATGCCGATGCTTTGAGTGAATTCCATGATGGGTTCTAACACTCGTCGGCCTACGTCGAGCTGGTACATCAGATACTCTGGCCATTTGTGGGTTAAGCGAACCAGGGTTAACTCATTAGGGCGATCTAAGGTGTAGTCGATGCTGTTGTTGAAAGCACCGAGCACACCGCCCTCCCAGCTTTCGGAGGATGCTGTTCGATAGGCGGTTGATATGACCTCGTCCAGATCAAAGGCGACTCGAATTAGTACGCCGTGAGCCAGGTCACCGAAGCTTTTGAATATTGATAGGGGGACTTGGGCCAACTCCAGTTGACGGGCCATCTCACGGAAATTGTTGATATGTCCTTTGCGGGCACACACTTCAACCAAAGCTAGTTGGAGGCAATTCAGGATATTTGACTCAGACTCCAAATCACACTCTTTGGAAAACACGCCAAAGTGACTGAGGCGCTCGAATAGCGTATCTCTGGTTGAACTACGGGCTATTGTAATGACCGTCATTCGCAGGCTTTCCTGATTGTTAACTTCATGTTAGCACGCCCCTACGATTTTTGAATCGCCGGCTGAGGACTTAGCAGGAAAAGCCTGAATGGCACCCTTTTTGGTGCGACATTAAGTCAAAAACCGAGACCGATTAAGGTTTCCGCCTATGCCTGCAACATGGCAGGCATTAGATACCCGGTCATCATGATTTTGATCTGTTCTCTTAAGAATTTCTGTTGCTCTGGATCTTCTTCTGCTATCACCATATGCCGAAGATAGTTAGACATGTGCAGACAAAACAGGGCTACCCTTTTGCGGCTTGGGGTAGGCTGGATTCCGACCTGTTCCATATGCTGGAGAAACGTATCCAACGCTTGGGCGAAGCGTCGCTGGCTAGTCTCTTGGTATACCCTTAGATGACCGACCTTACGAATCGTGGCTACCAGTTCTTCATTTTGTAAGAAAATTTCCACGTAGTGATCCCAGACCGCGGCACCGTCTGTGAGCCAGTTTCCAAAGGCGCCGTTTTCGCGAATGACGTTTTGAACCAATTGCGTGGTTTGATAATTGGCTCTCACCACCAAAGCTCGAATCACTGCTTCGCGATTTTCAAAGAACTGATACACGGTTCCGATGGGCAGATTGGTCTGATTTGCAACAGCGGCTGTATTGATTTGATCCAGGTCCTGTTCCAAGCAAATCTTTGTTGCCGCGTCCAGTATAGAAATCACACGCTCGGTTGATCGTGCCTGATGGGGTAACTTTCTTAGGGCACCTTCTTCTAGGAGAACCACCATCAGGTCTCCATGTTCTTTGCTGCTTACCTCAAGGTTGCGCTCTGCTTGCATCTGTCAGCGTGGACCTTTTTTGTTTTTGTGTTGTCGGGATTTTTACAGTACTGAATCAGCCTGATTAATCCTATCACCGTTGCTCTGCAGAAGGCGAATAAAGAAAAAACCCCGCAAGCTGCGGGGTTTCTCAGTCATACAGATGCTCTTTCCTAAAAGCTGAAGGTCAAGCCGACGTTGGCGGACCATAGCGTATCGAAGTCGGTGTCGTACCAGTCTATGTCACCACGAAACGATAGAGTAGGGATCAAATTGAACATGACGCCAGCACCGGCGGTAACTCCCGAGTCGCTTTCATCTCCTGTGACACCCAGGGCGGATACTTCTAAATCACCCGAGTAGTAACCGAATTTCCCAAAGACGTCTACAACGGTCAAGGGAATTATCCCCAACGCGGTAGCGGAGAAACCACTAAATTCTGCGTTTACGTCCCCGAGTCCCAGGACATTGTCGCTTGCCTCTCCTAGGTTCGCATAGGCGCCCTCAACGGCCAAAAAGTTCGTGAACTTGTAGCCACCTATGAGTTTCCAGCCAACTGGGTTGTCTTCATACGAAAATGTACCTTCAACGTCTTCCAGGCTGGTGTATCCAACGGATCCGCCAACATACAATCCATCATTGTCGGCAAAAGCCAACCCGGTACCAAGTGCAAACGCCATCAACAAACTAATTGCCTTTCTCATGGACTTCTCCTTAAAGCCAAACTTGAGAACCTGCAAAGCGACCACACTATCGCTACAGGTCAAGCAAAATTCTAGTGTTGTGGTTGAGTGGTGATGTGACGAGGTTCGCAAATCGGACGACATGCGAGTATTGAAGTTAGGTTATGTCAAGCCAGTAGGCTATTTTTCGCCCCAAACGATTTGCTCGTTTTTTGCTTGCTCAAGAAACTTAGGACACCCTGGTGAGGTATTCCAGTCCCAGGTTCCTAAAACGCACAGTCGTTTCCCATTGGCATCAAACACCGGGCTACCTTCTTCTGTGGATGGATAGGCCAGCACATAAGCCGTTTGCTTGTTGTAAACGTAACGAGCCACGTACATGGGCTGCATAAGGTGTATGTGATCTGAGAGCCAAGACGGCATTTTGTATTCAGCAAAACTTGGTGCTGAGGCGGATATCCAGATCGCCATAATCAGTGTGATGCAAAACGTTCTCATAAGATGTCCTATCGAAGTGTGGTGGATTCCATATTCACCGTTTCATTATATCCTCTGCGCGACTCACGCGGTGTGTTTTTTGTCGAAGTCAGGGCTGAGGACTGGGGATCCTGGTATTATGACAAGCTAATTTGCAAGCCTTGGGGTTTCAATGTCTTGTTATGTGAGTCATCTGGAATGTTCCTATACCGGTAAGACTTATCAAAAGGGACAGGTCTACAACTTGTCCGAGGCTGGTTACCCATTGCTGGTGCGGTACGATTTAAACGCCATCAAGCAAACACTATCCAAGTCACAGTTAGATTCTCGGCCTGACACTCTGTGGCGCTATCGGGAACTGTTGCCCATGACCGAAGAGAGCAGCATTGTGTCTCTCGGTGAAGTAGTCACTCCGATGGTTGAGCTTCTTGAGGCCAAAGAGAGCACCGGAATCGTTTGGGTTAAAGACGAAGGGCGACTACCGACAGGGTCGTGTAAAGCCCGGGGTTTGGTTATGGCGATTACCATGGCCAAGGAACTGGGTATTGCATCGGTTGCTATGCCCACCAACGGCAATGCTGGCGCGGCGCTGAGCGCGTACGCCACCCGGGCCGGTATGAGAAGTTTCGTGTTTTGTCCTGCCGATACGCCAGAGATCAACATGTCCGAGACCGCTTTACAGGGTGCGGATGTGTTTCGGGTGAACGGATTGATCAATGATTGCGGCAAGATTGTGGGAGAGGGTGCTGGTAAAAAAGGATGGTTCGATCTATCTACGCTAAAGGAGCCCTATCGAATCGAAGGCAAGAAGACTATGGGGCTTGAGTTATGTGAGCAGCTGGGTTGGGATGTGCCCGATGTGATTTTTTACCCAACCGGTGGCGGCACAGGCCTAATCGGCATGTGGAAGGCTTTTGCGGAATTGGAGGCATTGGGCTGGTTGGGGCAAAAAAAGCCGAGAATGGTTGCGGTGCAGGCTGAAGGGTGTGCGCCCATCGTTCGTGCATATGAATCCGGGGAAGAGCATGCCACTTTATGGGAGGATGCCCAC
>JBCCFQ010000311.1:0-5248 GCA_039029655.1 Pseudomonadota bacterium
ATTGAGAAGCGTTTAAGCACACTGGAATAGGGAAGTTAGATGCGAGAACTCAAGGGTTTGTTTCAGGTAATGGTTAAGTAGGGCGAGGATATGGATCGACAATACATCGAACAGAATCATATTGTAGATAGATATCTTATGGGCAAGCTCTCAGATGATGAGCAAGCGGCCTTCGAAGCTTACTACTTTGAACATCCGGACATGCTAGAGCAGGTGAAAATGGCCAAGTCCATGCAGGAGACCGTGAAACAACAGGCGGACAGCCTAGTTACGCCCGTGCCGGCCCCAACAATGCAACCCGGCGTGTTAGAAAGATTATTTCCACCACAGATCGGTTTTGCCTTGTCTCTTTTGTTGGGCTTAGGCCTAATTGGCCTGTTGTTGCGTAGTGATCCGACGGTAACTACCCCGGACGTTCAAGTGTTACCCGCCGTTGATCTTATACAAAGCCGTGGCAGCGATTCTGCTCCCAGGGTGCGGGTGGTCGAGGGTTTGGGGGGGTTGATCCTGCGAATGGAGTTAGGTGCCATCGGCTATGAAGCGGTGCGTTTGGAGCTTAGACCGGAAAACGATGACGCCATTTGGCACGGCCCTGCGGCCGTGTCGCCACCCATTGGCGCTGTGAACGTGATGGTGAATACTGAGCTATCCGTCGGAGTTTATGAGTTGCTGGTGTTCGCAACTCAAAACCCCGACGTGCCCCTACAGGTTTTTACGTTTGAGGTTGTGAGTCCTTAGCCGCCCACATCGTCAGCCTTCCAAGAGCCGTTGTGACTCAAGAATACGGGCTTAAGTGACATTCCCACTAAGTTGGCTGTGGGCTCGAAGGCGGCATTGTCGGGCAGCACGGCTACCAATAGTTCTTCTCTGGTGCCGCCCGTCCCAAATTTTCCACGATATGCGATGATGAAGTGATGACTATGTGCAACACCATGGTTACCACTGTGATCGAAATGTAAATCACCGCGAACCGCCAAAAACTCGGGATCGTAGTAAACATCGTGAGCTTCCGCCCAGATTGTACGGATACTACTGGGGGTATCCTGATCGTAATCGACCCTCGGTGAGGAGTCCGCATTGTATACGACAAATTTTGTCAGTTGTTTAAGTGGGGAAAAACTGGTTGTGACATGGGGTAAATGGGTGGCCACCATGGTGTGGTCGTGAAGACTTGAGTTGGAAATAGGTCCGTGTCCGCCAATGGGCTCAAAGCGAAGTTGCCACTTCTTGCCATCAAAAGGTGTTGTCATTGTTCTTCTCCTGGCCGGTGATTTCGTCGAATAAAAAGGTGTATCGCTCAAGTCTAGCAACGGAACCCAAAAAGTGTGTCCGATGCCTGACACAAGCCGCGAGAAACCGAGGATTTCCTCGGCGTCTTATGGGAGTCCTGATATCACAACTCCAAACCACGCAGAGAACTGGCGTCTGTAGCTTTAAGATCCTGATATTACTCATGTAAGTATTATGTAATGTCGCAGCGAACAATGAGGTTTTCCAGCCCTTGGGGTACCCTTATATATAAGGAGTGACAGCGTACTTCACTCTTATATATAGACAGTCAAAAAAGAGAATAATAATGACAAGGATCGTAGTCAGCATACTCGGCAGCTTTATGCTGCTGTCTTCTTCTTTCGCGCAGCATGGTGGGTTCATACGTCAAGACGGACGTCCCCTGTCTCAGGATCGTCGGATTCCTGAGGCGTCCTTCACCGACTTGGAGGTATCCCGGTCAATCCAAGACTCGCTGTTTTTCTACATCACAGAATCGAGTCACGGTGAGGGTATTGGTAGGGTCGACCGTCGAAGGGTGGGGTCCCTTGGGCCTGGTTTGTATCGCCTGTTTGTACGGGGCAGGGACCCGAATGGTTTTTTGCGTACTTTCGCTTTGCCCCTAAACATTGCACCGACCGCACCACCGCTCAAATTTGTATTTGGCGGGCCTTGCAGAGCCGGCTGTGAAGATCTCGGTGTTCCCATGGGCGAGCACCTTACGGCTTCTTTAGTGTTCAGCGCCGGTTTGGATCGTGCAGATCGTAGCAGGCCTGGCATGCTACAAAACTTCACAGCCAATCTCGGAACTTTGACTTTTTCGGGGCAACCAAACTCCTATTCCTTCGACTTAGCTCCCGGCAAAGAACAGTTTGAGTCTTTCGGGGCCATCGTGAATCTGGATCCTTCATCTCGAAGAGTCATCAGCTTTCGGGACGGTCGTTGGGTTGTCTCTGATTTTCGCACAACGGTTGCCTCGGGCGATTTGACTGCAAATGCACTGAGGAACTCAAGCGTTTCCAATTTCGGTCTTCGTATTTTCCACGATGAGGCCTTATTTTTAGAAAAAGCTGACATACAGTTCACTCGAAACATAACTGAGCGTCCCGGGCCTGTGACACAGAACAGCTTTGGGTCGGCTATTTTGCTTAGTGACCGGTCGATTGTGCTAGACACAGGTCGCGGTGCTTCTTGTTCGTTGGCAGCAGCTCCTTGTTGGACAGCGAGTACTCATGCGTCGGCCACAAATCGCGGTGTTGGCTCCTTCGGTTTGCCCAACACCATGCGATTTGGTTTCGGAGTCAAAAGAACGGATTCAAAAAATGTAAAAGCCGTCGGCTTTTTGTTGAGACCTCAGCAAGGACAAGCAGATCCTGGTCCCAACTTTTCCGGGTGGGATGTGACCATTACCGAGACGAATAACGAAATCACCCGATTCCAAATGGGTAACGGTATTTCTTCCGATGGAAAGTATCTTGGTTTTGTCAGCGAGATTGGAATTCGAAGTATTGATATTCGCGACGCACCAGATGACGGTGAGAGACTCCTCTGGGAATTCGCCAGAATTTCGAGAAGTGCAGTGACGGACTGAGGGTGATAGGGGAGATTAAGAAATGGAAACAGTAAAAACACTATTACTTCTGGGTACCTGTTGTCTCTCCCTAGGCGTCGCGTCTGGTGTCGAACTGTCTTACGATGGACAACCGTTGCAAAGAGTTGAGATTCCTGAAGGCTCAGCCATTCCAGTGGTGTTTGATTTCTCAAGCTTTCCCCAAGCAATAGCTCGAAACTTCTACATTGACGAGCTTGAGTTTCAGTCCAGTGTCACCGCGCAAGTGGGTCGCACTCTGGGTGCAACAACGGACACACTGGATTTGTCGCGCTTTCGCCCGGGTGAATATACCCTTCGGGCCAACGTCAGCGATGGCATACAATCAATGTCTGTCGTGCGGCCGTTGAATATCGTGAGTATTGGTGAGCCTGCAACTTTCCGATATGTTGGTCGTTGTAATAGCGGTTGTGGCAGATTTGGCGGCAAAGACGGTGGCGATTTTGTGGCGGTCCTTAACATGAATGCGGCAGCGGCCAATGCGGGACGTGGATTGACTCAGAACATTTCGGATTTTCGGATGTTTTTTGGAAGCCGGGGTGAAGCGGTTCGGTTTTCCAAGGGTAGACATGTGACCAAGTCAGTTTCCTTAGGCGCGGATGGTCTGCCGTTTCGCGTGAGTGGGAGAGGTACAAATCAGCAAAACCTAAACCTGGTTATTTCTTCCGGGTCCTGGCAGGTGAATCAATGTCTAAGAACACCTGTGAATCCAAATCGAAGCGGGTGTTCGGGCCCGTTGCCCGTTTTGTCAAGCGGTGTCGGACAATGGAGCAGGGTGCCCCTGCGGTACCGATCGGGATCTGCGCCAAGTATTTTCCTTAGTGAGACCGGTTATCAACTTGGCGTCGGTAGCCAAATGGTGACAACTGCGCGATTCCCCGATCTCGGGTCAATTTCGTCACCGGTAATCGATGTGGATGGTGTCACTGTCAGTTTGCCTGGCGACAACGGTGCCCGCTGCGTACAGGAGGGTGTCGCCTGCTTTGACGTTCGGAGTGAAGACGCTTTGGCTGTTGTGGGTGACAATGCCGTGGTGATCGCACCGAGTTCAGGCATTGGAGCATACAGTCTGAGCGTTAATGTTCGCATTCAAACTGGTAGTCCTATACTTTGGGAGGCTCTGGTACAAGATTTGGCCGGTGCGGTGAGTAGACATCAATTTAGATTGGGTGGTGGTGAGTCGCAGTATGTTGGTGCGGCTTCCAATGTAGGCATACGTCTGATCCAAATTCGGACCCTGGAAGTTGAGAATTTTGGAGGCTTGGTTCTAACGGGGCTCACCCAGGGCGAAACAATTCCCAAATTTGAATAGATATTGTATGCGTAGTGCCCTTCGGCTGATCTGAAGTGGTTTCTCTCAACGATACGTCACAGTTTGCGAAAGCCTGCGTCTGTGGAAAATCCCATGTACCATTTCAATGCCTGCTGACGGGAGTCGTTTTTTTGTACGCTAAGACAGTATCGATTTGGATTGCGTTGTTCATCAGTTTTCCACTGTTTGCGACGTAATTGTTTCTGGAGAGTGCTGAGCCTCTCAGTATCCAACTCAAAGGCCCAATCACCAAGGTCGTTCGCTCGAAGTACAAAGAGATCCAACATCCTTTCGAACTAACTGTCGACGGTGAAACCATAGCGGTGATGGTGAATGCCCGGGGCAATAGCCGCAAGAAGCTATGTAAGTTTCCACCCATTAAGATCAGTTTTTCTGACGACACGCAGGGTTCTACGTTTTCAGGCGTACCTAGTCTTCGCTTGGTCACTCACTGTGGTAGTCCGAAGAGTGGTAACGACAAGGTTGTACTCGAATACCTGGCCTATCGTATTCACACCGTGTTGTCCGACGTAAGTTATAGACCGAGATTGTTGGACATTACCTATACAGATACCAGTAAGCCGAAAAAACATAAGACCTACCAGGGGTTTGGTCTAGTCACCGAGTCAGAGCACCAAATGGCTGAAAGAGTGGGGGGCAAGTTACTGGATCAAACACAGGTTCGCAGGGGTGAGCTCAATCAACACAGTGCTGGGCTTGTGAATCTTTTTCATTATCTTATTGGTAATACCGATTGGTCCTTAGTCGCGCCTTTTAACGAGGATAAGTGTTGTCACAATGGTCAATTGCTAACAATCAACCAACAGACTTATATCGCACCTTATGATTTTGATCTCTCAGGTTTGGTCAAAGCACGCTATGCTAAACCCAATCCAGAGTTACCTATTAACAGGGTAACCACCCGTTACTATCAGGGTGTGTGTATAAAGAACCAAGACCCGCCGGTGATCAGCTCCTGGGCGTGGGAGATCCCGTCGAAAACCTGCAGCTCGCCACCCTCGCGGCCGACCAGCATCTCGAGCACGCCGTCGCCGTCG
>JBCCFQ010000312.1:0-5248 GCA_039029655.1 Pseudomonadota bacterium
AAGATACCTCGCTATGGGGCCTCCGATTAGTGCCGCTGCGACCAACCCAAACGTCGCCACAGCAATACCCAGCTCCTCGGCTCCTGAGCTGTGCGTCGAAATTTCGAAGGCACCGCGACCGAACGAGTCAACCAAGCGTTGCGTTTTCCCAATTCACCATCGGCCGCGAGACTGATCTGCGAAAAGACCTTTCGGATGGTGTCCCGCGATCATGAACGAGACAAACCCAGCGTATTGCCAAAAATCGGGGCGGGCATTAGACGGCCAATTGTCCAGAATGCCTTTGGGATAGTGACAATCGGCTACAGTGGCAACGCGCATCCTGCGCACAGGCTGTCGCAAAAATGCAGTAGCGGCGAGCTGCTATTCCTTATCAAGATACGCTAGCGCTGCTGTTGCGACATTCTCCCCATGTTCTTGGACAAAATGCCCCGCCTCATGCAATTCTAGTGGCGCAGGGCACCCTCTTATGCAGTTGTGTACTGAGGCCATTATGGGTGAGCCCAAAACGGGATCAGCCATACCGATAGCCATAAAACTCTGGCCACTCCACTGCGTGGACCACCAGTCGCGCGCTTTTCGAACGGTTTCTATCCCCGCCATACCGGGTTCGATCATGACTAACTCGGGAAACCTGCGCACTCCCGCTTTGTAGCGAGCGTCAGGAAACGGTGCATCGTATGCAAGAGCTTCCTCATCAGATAGTCCCGGTGTCGCGCGCTGCATCAATTCGCCTACTTTGAGATCTGGCTGTTCTCGATTGTAAGCCTTCCAAGCAGCGAAGCCCTGCCCGAGGCTCTCTCCCACTGGAAAGGCGGTATTCATTACGATAAGTTGTGAGAAACGATCCGACATCGAGGGCGGTAGAGTTAATCCAATGATGCCACCCCAATCCTGGCAAACGAGCACGAGGTTCTTGAGATCCAGTGCTTTTACCAGCGCAAACAGCATGTCGCGATGAAAATCAAATGTATAGGTTTCTTCTTTGCAAGGTTTATCCGATTTACCGAAACCCAAAAGATCAGGGACGACCACTCGGTGTCCAGCGGCCAAAAACACCGGAATCATCTTCCGGTACAGATAACTCCATGTTGGTTGGCCATGTAAGCAAAGAAAAGTCTTTTTCGCACTGACGTCTCCTTCATCAATATAGTGAACTCGTAGACCCTCATAACCTGTAAGGGTTGTAGTGTAGTTCGGTGCAAAGTTGAAGTCTGGCAAGTCCTCAAATCTTTCCTCTGGCGTTCTCAGATATTCCATCTCACAATCTCCTTAACAGAAACGAGCTCGTACCATCTCCCCTATCCTCTATATCACTGAACTCAAGTTCCTCTAGTCGATAAATCAGTCCAGTTCCAAGGCAAATAGCAGTGGCATATTTGCTGACAGCAACCACTGCCACGGTGCTGTAGAAGTCTTAATACCTCTTGAATTGGCCCGTCGCATTTTCGGTTCGTCAAACCCTCCCGAGCCGGCCTAGACAAAAGCCAAGAACGTGGTATTTCGCAAGGTCGGTCGCGTCGATGCCGTGTTGATACTTGACTTGATATCGCACCACAGTAAACTGACAACGCTTGTTATCATATCAACGCTTCAGCTGCATAGAAATAGATTCCCACAAGGATCTACTGTGTATGTGTTTAGATGGAACCGCCTGTCTTCCAGGGCAGCGGTTAAACCGACCATTAGCGCGCCGGCCTTGTGCTTATCCATGCACAAATGCCACAAGAGCGCGTTACGGGTATCGTCTTGGAAAATGATGATGAACGCTTCAGCGCTGTGCGCGCAGCACCACATCGGAGGAACTTATGAATGCTATAGCTCTTAAACTAACTCGCTGCATTCGCCTCGCGGTGCCCAGACCTTAGCTAGTATTTTCTTTCGGACTTCGTGCGAGCAAATTGAAAGGAAGCCGATGACAGAGGGCTGAAAACCGATTGTGAGCATGTTGGGAAAACGCAAATCCATGGGTAGACGCACACTGCTACTCATGGGCGCCGTGATAGTCCTATCAATAGGATACTATTTTGTGCAACCGTATTTGACGGCGCTTCTTCAATTTCAGCAGCTGAGGGAAGTGCAAGAAACCGCGATTAACCCGTTTGACGTCCCCGAAAAAATACTGGAGGTCAACGACGGGCTGCTAACCACCCCTACGCCAAGCCTGGCAGCCAACTACGAACCCAGTGAACCCAACCCCAGGCGCAATGCTTATTTTGGCGATCTACACGTTCACACGTCATTGTCTTTCGATGCATACGCCTTCGGCACCACTGCCTCACCGTCCGACGCGTATCGCTTTGCACGCGGCGAACCCATCGACCACCCTTCGGGATTTAAGATGCAGCTGGCACGACCTTTGGACTTCTACGCCGTCACGGATCATGCGATGTTCCTGGGCGTTGTCCAGGAAGCAGCCGATACATCGACCGAGTTCTCCAGGCACGACATTGCGGCCTACGTTCACAATTTGAACAGCGATGGAAACAATCACTGGACCGACCAATCGAGACGATACCTAGCATTTGCGCGATTTATTCCAGGCATCCTGAGAGGGATAATGGACGGGTCAGTGGATCAGGGCGAACTTGCGGAAATCACCCAAAGAGCCTGGTTGGAGACGATCAAAGCAGCGAACAGTAGCTATGAGCCCGGTGTTTTCACCACCTTTGTTGGGTATGAATACACGACCTCCAGTAGCGACTTTGGAAATCTACATCGAAATGTGATCTTTAGGTCAGCAGAACAGCTACCCAAGGAACCCTTTTCACGATTCCATTCGCAAAATCCCGAAGACTTGTGGGATTGGATGGACGGTTTAAGAGAGCAAGGAGTAGAGAGCCTCGCCATCCCACACAACTCTAACGGCTCAAACGGTCAGATGTTTAAACTTAAGGATTGGATCGGGAAGCCTCTCGATGATGATTACGCCGAACAGAGAATGAGGAATGAGCCCTTAGTTGAAATTACACAGGTCAAGGGCACGTCGGATACAAACCCGCTGTTATCGGCTAATGACGAATGGGCTGATTTTGAAATCAACCGCTACCGTATCGCGACAGTGCTAAGAAGTGAGCCTCGCGGCAGCTACGTGCGCGACGCCTACCTCAGAGGGCTTGGCCTGGAAGAGTCGGGTGTGGCTAATCCGTTTAAGTTTGGCGTCATTGGATCTTCGGATACTCACGTAGCCGCGCCCTCTCTTTACGAGAAAAGCTACCATGCGAAGGTGGGCGTATTGGATTCAAATCCAGAGGATCGCGGGTCTGTGCCGATGACTGGAGCTCGAAAGAGTTTAGCAGTTCAATTCACACCGGATCTCACAAAAGTCGTCGACGGGGAGACTTACGTCGCTGCACGCGGCTATGAGCAGTGGGGTGCTTCCGGATTATCCGGCGTTTGGGCAGAGGACAACACCCGTGAGTCGATTTACGATGCATTTCGACGCAAGGAAACCTTCGCGACGACGGGACCTCGCATCAAGGTTCGTTTTTTTGCAGGATATGATTTGGACTTAAAGGCACTTCGTTCTGACGATATGCTCGCAAAGGCCTACGCCTCGGGCGTACCAATGGGAAGAGAGTTGGTACGCGAAACGGATACGACCCAGTCTCCTGACTTCTTGGTTTGGGCGAATCGGGACACATACGGGGCGCCCTTGCAGCGCACACAGATAATCAAAGGTCATGTTCGCGATGGTGTGCACTATGAAACCGTGTATGACGTTTCCTGCTCGGATGGCTTGCAGCCAGATCCTGCAACACACCGTTGCCCAGACAATGGCGCCAAAGTGGATCTCACGGATTGCGCTATCAGTGCTGATCGAGGGGCAGCAGAGCTACTTGGACTCTGGCAGGATCCTGACTTCGATGCTTCTCAAGATGCTTTCTATTACGTCAGGGTTTTGGAAAACCCAACGTGCCGATGGTCGACATGGGATGCGCTCAAGGTTGGCGTGGAACCCAGATCAGACTTGCGGAAAACGATTCAAGAGCGCGCATGGTCCTCCCCGATTTGGTACATAAGCGCAGAATAGTAACTCCTATTTGACCCTGCAAAGACAGAACGCGAGATTAGGAGATAGCGGTGGCTCAATGAGAGTATAAAAAACTCGATTCTGCGATGCGGGGAAAAAAAGGCCGCGGGACTGTAATACGAGAGTGGGTGAATGCATGCTCGTGATCCTCTTCAAACTCTGACATAACCAGGACCGCTGCAAGAGCTGTCGAACAAAACCAATTCGAAGGCAAGAGATCATTCTTGTTGCCGAGTGGTTAGAATACGGGTATTCAAAATGGGAAATCAGGATGTTAAGCAGTTCCAACATGAAACCCGTTGTTACTGAGCCTGCTAGGTAAAATGCAAAAACACGAAGGTCATTCAGATCGTCGCTACGGCGGGAAGAGCAAAGAGGTGCGACAAGCTGAGCGTCGTGATCTCATTCTTGAAGCTGCTGTTTCCGTTTACGCTGAGGTTGGCTATCACAAAGCAACTGTACGACAGATATGCGCACGAGCGGGTTTGACCAGTCGTTACTACTACGAGTCATTTGAAAACGGTGAAGACCTATTTACAGCTTGTTATGAAAAAGTGCTGCACGAGTTCATCTCGAAAGCCGTTTCTGCAGCGCAGAGTTTTCCTAATGACAGGAAAGCGCAAACTAAGGCTTTTCAACAAACATTTCTAACTGAACTGAGAGACAAACCCGATCTCGCTAAGGTGTTTTTGATCGATGTGGACTCGGTGAGCCCGAAAGTATCGCGACACTTCAATCTTTCAGTCGATATGATTGCAACTGAGTTCGCAGAGCAAACACCGATTCCCCACGGTGAGGAAGAGGTGCGCAACATCGTCCGCCTCGCGCTAGTCGGTGGGGTGTTGCACATAGCAAAAAGATGGGTCGAAGAGGACTACGCTACACCAATGGATACGCTCTTGGCTGCAACGCAAACTCTGTATGGACTCTCTTGACAGGTCCGCCCCCAGTAATGGCTAAGTTGAACAGTCTAAACTGATAAAAAAGCAACAGAGCCACACGGAATTGACAGGGATGCGCACACTCTGCGATTTAAAAGGGCTAGATTTAGTACGCTCTCGTATCGAAAGCTAATCGCGCAGTGCGCATAGGCGCAACTAAAACGTATAGCGAATATTCGCGCCGTAGGTCAAAGGATCCGCAAGGAAGTAAGACACCTGGCCAGAATATATGGTTGGACTTGTTGTCAGCCTGGCGTATTTGTCATGCGTCAGG
>JBCCFQ010000313.1:0-5247 GCA_039029655.1 Pseudomonadota bacterium
CGGGTCTTGGGGTCTTGGGCCGCGGAGGCCCGCAGTTCTTGTAGTGGAGCGTTTTGACTCTTAAGCCAATCTGCTAATACGAAATACCCGTAATAACCAACCTCGTTGAGACTCCGACGGATAAACTCATCCGCTGCGAGACCGGCATAATCTTTTATCACGTTTTCCGCCGCTCGCAAGTGCGAAGTAGCGGCTGAGTGAGCTTGCCACGCTAAGACAATAATCAACACCAACGCCAACACCACAAGCCCGATTAACCAGCGGTAGCGAGGTGTTGCGTGTCTGGGGCGGTTGGCTTGGTTCATAGTGTCAGTGTATGACCTTCTAGCCCCCAAATCAGCAGCCAGGTCTTGCCATGCAGCAATCCTGACAATTTCCTGACAGATTCAACACAGACGGATCACCTCAGATGATTCCTATAGTTATAGCTTGGGCGAAAAACTGGGGTGAAACATGAAAAACATTAAGCTCAAATTGTCACTGTTGGTGTCGTTATTGGCTATCCCATTCGTGAGCCAGGCCCAGGGGAATATTTTTGATGATCCACAAAACCTAAAGGTGTTACCCAAAGACATCAACCCTTTACAGTTGCGAGCGACCATGCGTGGCTTTGCCTTAGGAACAGGTTATCGATGTACAGGATGCCACGTGGGTGAGGAGGGTAAGCCACTCGATACGTTTGATTTTCCGTCTGACGAAAAACAAACAAAAAAAACCGCTCGGTTGATGATAGAGATGGTGCGCGAGATCAATCAGCGGCTTGAAAATGAACTTGGTAAGGAAACAGCGGAGTTAGTGAAGGTGGAGTGTGTCACCTGCCACCGGGGTCAGCATCGACCCATCATGTTGGACGACTTACTGGTGACGTCGGTTTCGGAGGACGGTGTTGAACAGGGGCTTGCGAAGTATCGTGAACTGCGAGGTACCTATTATGGGACCCACACCTATGACTTTGGTGAGATGACGTTGATCAATGTGGCCGAGCGATTGGTTGCGAGTAATCAAACTGATGGGGCGTTGAAATTCTTAGATCTTAATATTGAATTCGATCCTGGGGCGTGGATGAGTCATGTCGCCAAAGGCAGAATTCACGCTCGTGGGGGAGACAAGCTAGCGGCGCGAAAGTGTCTGGAATCAGCCTTAGAAATTGATCCCAACAATGCGTTTATCAAAAATATGATCAGAGAATTGGGTGACTAGGTAGCCACCCGATTGTAATCTCCCGGGCACGGTGCTTCCCTGCACCGTGTCTTAAGAATTCATCTAGTTTATGGGAATGTTCCGGAGTACCTGAGCGGTAACCGCATCACGTACTTGGACTAAGCGAGAACCATTCACGCTGTTCTGGGTCGCCACCGCCAATTCAGGCACATTATTTCCAGTGTAATCTGAAACAACTTCATAGCCGTTTCTAAACTCCCACGGTGGACCGATGAAAAACGTATTGTTGAGTAACGCCGCCGTGTTGGCATTACGTACCTGCACCAACATGGTTCCATCGGAGTTGCGGGTAGACAGTATCCCTAAAACGATCGTCCCATTGTTGTCAAACGCACGGAACGCTTGCGTGGTCCATGGGCCCAAACCCGCCCCGATGGGATACACATTGCTGACTAAGGCTTGGGTAGCCGCGTCTCGTATTTGAATGATTTCAAGACCATCCGCATCCCGGGTCATACGCAAGGCCACTTCATCGGCGTTATTGCCGCTGATGTCAGGCACCACGGTCATTTCAACCGGGCTCCAACCAAATCCGAGATGATAAACATTACGAATCAGGTTGCCGGTATTGGCATCGCGCACTTGAACGATAGTCAGTCCGTCTGCGTCACGGGTGGCCAGTACACCGATGGCAGGTGCGCCCTGTACCGACAAGACTTTTTGGGCCTGTGGTGTCCAGCCAAATCCTAAGTGGTATATGTTTCTCAACAGACCATTGGTGGCTGCGTCCCTAACTTGAACGGCCATCAAGCCATCGCTCTTACGGGTAGCGAGCACCGCCAGCGCCGGTCCACCCGCGAGGCCTTGAACCACTTCTACACCCAGGATGGTCCAATTGGCGCTTAGAGGAAAGACGTTTCTGATTAAGGTGCCATCCCGCGGGTCTTTTATCTGTATCCCAGGAAAACCATCTGCAGTCCTTGTGGCCAATAGACCTACACCGGGTCCGCCATTGTTGGCCAAACCCGGGATCCCAATGACTGCTTCAGCTGTCCAATCTGTGTTAAAGAAACTCAAGGTGCCAAGGTTGCCGCCGGAGCTAGAGTCATTGATCTGGAGCGTTGCCGCCGAGTTTTTTGGTGACGCGGTGCCCGCTTCGCCGCCTTCCGACTGAGGCCAAAACGTGACCAGTTCGGGTATGCCGTTGTTGCTAATGTCGTCAATGAGGGTGGTTGTGGGTTCGGGGTCGTTGTTACCACCACCACCGGGGCCACCGCCACCGCCGCCACCGCCATTGGGATCAAAGACGGCCACGTATTGCATGAGCAGCGATCCGATGGCGCCAGCTGGAAACGTTCGGCTCAGTTTAGTCGAAGTACCCGGGTTACTGAGAGCCACGAAGAAAAGCTCAACAATGTTGTTGGCGTTGTCTTCGTTACTGGAGTAAGCGACGCTGGTGTTGTTTGGGCTGATTCGATAACCCGCAACGCCTTCATTGGGGGTAAACATCGGGTTTAGCTGCACGGGTGATCCAGGTTGTGACGTGTTGACACGGAACAGATCATTGGTTGTGGTGCCATTGTGTCCCGCCGTGTAGACCACCATGGAGTTATCACGACTTTGCTGAAACACCGTAGCGCCGGTGGCACCCATTGCCACGGTGCCGCTCAACTTGGTCGCGTTACCGGGATTGGCCAGCGGCACAGAAAACAGTTCCGTAACAAGACTCATACCTTCAGTGGAGATGTAAATGACGTTGTTGCCATCAGGGCTGATCAAAAAGAATATGCCCCCCAACAACGGCCCAGATCCGGGGTTTAGTTGTGTGGCAGAGCCCGGATTGCTGAAGTTCGTTAAGAACAGATTGGTCGGCATGCCAAAAGAATCTTGCGCCGTATAGACCACGTCTGAGTTGTTTTCGTGGAACTCAAAACTTGTGACCTGACCGCCGCCGGGAAGATTGGAGTTCAGTTGTGTTACAACACCTGGCGTGTCCAACTCCACCGAAAAAAGATTTTGGGTTTGACCAAACCCCCGATCGCGCACATAACCCACCCGTTGGGAATCGGCACTGATCTCTAGATTGGTGATGCTGTCACCGGCTTGCATGGGCACGTTCAAGTTGGTGGCGATACCCGGGTTTTGCACATCCACCACGAAAAATTCCAGGACGTTGGACGCATTCGGGGCGGTATACACTACTTTCGACTGGTCTGGTGTAACCAAAAATTGATCCACACCGGGGCTCCCGTTTGCAATGGCACCATTGAGTTTGGTGGCATTGCCAGCACTGTTGAGTGCAACCTGATACAGCTCAAACGTATCGTCGGTGTCTTGATCTGCGCGATAAAAGATAGAAGTGCTGTCGAAGGAGAAAAAAGCTTCCTGAACGTTGCCGCCGTTTACCAGGGTTGGGTTCATTTTGGTGGAGACACCGGGCTGATTCAGGTTAACCGTGTAGAGGTCGCTGACTCCCACGGTATCTTGGTCGGCTGCATACAAAACCGTTGTCGCATCAAAACTCAAGAAAAAATAGTTAAGACCGTTTGCGCCTTGGGTTAATGTCGAATTGATTTTGGTGGTTTGTCCAGGTTGATCCGAGTCGACCAAATAGACCTCAAGCTGGTTAGCTGTGTCTTGATCGCCCAAATACAGAATTTCTTCTGCAACCAGGCTTTGTGAAAATAATAGGAAACCGATGGTCGACAGGAGACCTTTCAAAAGACTACGCATTGTCATAAATTACGCTCCGTGCAACATGAGGGGACGGCCAGGTTTTTTTGAGTGCCGCTGTTTTACTTTTTGATCTGGCACGTTTTTTTGTACTGACTCTGGCGACATTATACGTGTTAATGCGTATCGATACTGTTACAGGCGCCAAACGGACCTAACATTCGCATAAGTCATGTTAGAAAGTGTATGTAAACCCTTCAATCAGAAGTAACTATGCTTTGCTCATAGGAAATTGAAGGTGACCGCCGCGAGTTTGGGTGGGGACAAAATACGGCTTTACGGCGAAACTGAGATGGTGAATCCCTATTCGTAGGTTAAAGCATGGGGCAAGAAAGCTGCGATCATGGTCTTGGCTTGCTTACGCAGAAAGCGTTGGCTTTCGGGGTCTTGCCTCTTATCCGTGGCGCTAAACCCCGCAGCCTCGATTTTTTTAAGGAACAGCTCTGCCACTTCACCGATTAACTCGCTTGTTGCTTCTTGATACTCGGGCAAGAAGTGTAGCGCACGAACGCATTCAACCAATTCCTGATTTCGCGAAAAAAAAGACCAATATAGTCATCCCATGCCTCCGATCCCTGGCTGAGCCAATTCTCAAAACCTGAGGTCTGTGTGAGTTCTTCCACGATCTTGATGGTTTCCAGATTCATTCGGACGATCAAAGCTCGTATGACGGCCTCGCGACTTTGAGAAAAATCCTGAACCGGTAGGTTTGTGTTCTTGGAGAGCATGGTTGGGTCTAGTTGATCTGGTCCTTCCTCGATACACAGTTTGTAGGCTAGTTCTAGTATGACAACAATATGTCGAGCATCCTGAGCGGTTGCCATCTTCTTGAGTATGCCGGCTGCATTCAGAGAGCGAATCAGCCTAACTTCTTCCGGCACTTCGGTTTTAATTTGGGGAAACCTAGGTGCCGGACACCGACTTTCTTGCCTTATTTGTCTTTTTGTTCATTCATGTAGTCATATTTGTAGGTGGGAAGCGTTTTGAGCTCCGTTTAAAAGCTTAATGAAGTCAAAAAAAGACAATAAGTCGGTGACCGGCCCGTTAGATACGTTAGGGGCATTGAAACTCACAACCGGATAATCTATATATAGTCGCCGTTTGTTGAGTGGCAAAGGGTACAAGACACATCTGAACAATACCTTTCTGGCAATGAGGTCCAAAAAAATATCCGGTTAGCGTTCTCTAAGCATCTTCAGGATGTCATGAACTTAAGTCATCCGGACTCGAACCCAGTTTCCGGGGTGAAAATAAACTATGTTCAAGATTCTGGTTGTCAACAAGGTCGGTGAGGTCAGAATACAAATACCGTTAACGTTAACTAAGCGTTGACTTTCTAATTCTCGATGGTAG
>JBCCFQ010000314.1:0-5237 GCA_039029655.1 Pseudomonadota bacterium
CATGCGGCTGGAGCGGCCGAAGGTCAACGCCCTTAGGACTGCGACGTTTTGTTCGGCAATCGTGAATGTGTTTTGACCTAAATTCACAGACTCTATTTGTCCACGCAAAGCGTCTTCTATGCGGATTACGTCTGCTGTACCCGTTACACCATCCAAGTTTACGGTCCCATGGATGTCCACGGTCTGGCCAACGGCGAGGTCTACAGGGCTCCCTGGGAAGCCATTGATGGAGACAATACTGTTGTTGGTTTCATAAACGACGCCGTTGAGGACCACGCTGCTAAGACGAGCGATAACGCCGCGGGAAGAAAAACCTGTCCCTTCGATTCCGGCAAATGACAATGTTGCTATTGTGAGGAAAACCGCAAGCAGTAACGTCTGTATTCTTATTCTATTTTTCATCTTTACTCCATCGAGGAGCCCGTCGACAAGTCGTCTTCAGTCCTGATCCTCGGGGTACTCAAAAACATAAACTCCAACGCCCACCCTGGCCCGTTTTTCCTCGGTCGACTCGGTGTTAGCCTCATTCTCGGTTAGCCATGCATCCAGCTTCTCTAAAAACACCTGTCCTTCCGTTTGCAACAATTCATTAAACTTTTCTATCGTACCCACGGTCATATTTGGGTTCGACGCGATTCTTTCGTACCACGCATCACCTTTTTTGTCGGGGTCAACGTTGTGGGCCAGAGTCGTGCCGTGAGTAAACAATGCACGATCAATTAAACGGATCGCATCATCATCCATGGGCGAGACCACATAGTCCCTTTTCAATACTTGATATCCCTTGTCGTCACCGCGGACTAGTTTCAGTCCCATGAGCTCTTTTAGAACTGCAATAGGTGGCGTGTCACCTGCGTACTTAGCAATCAGAAAACGAATTTCATCGTCGTCTAATATCCTGGGTTTGCCCTCTATGTCGATGAACTCGGGATCCAGATGCCAACCGGACAACAGTTGAGCAATTCGGTTTTTTGGACCTGTCTCCCGAGGGACTCCCGACTCTAATTCTTTTTTTAGTAACCCAACTTCACGGCGACTTAGACCCGTAAGTAAACCAACCCGAGAATCATTGGTGGGTCGTCCCCTGATCCCATAGTCTTCACGCGCTACCTGCACGTACACCTTTTTCGCAACTTCGGAAAACTCTTTCCACATCACGCCCCCCCGAATCAGGATCCGAATAATGGGCAACAAAAAATGGGTCAGTGCTGAGTTCAGTCGCTGCTTTACCATATATGCAAGCTATATACCCATTTGTGGATAGTCAACCAAGTTGACCTAATCAATCTATTAGATGAGACCAAAAATTACAAATAATTCAATATGTTAAAAGCCCCAATCCTCGCGGGAAAAAAGGGATTTGAAGCATTATTGTTCAATTATAGTTGTCAAAAACCCGCATATGAGTAATATTGACACATATGTAGTATTAAGTCCTCATAAAAGTAGGTCGGCACAGGAATGGTCGCGTCACCTGTTTTGAGCACTTATGGCGGTTTTAGCATTGGATTCAAAGCCGATAAAAAATGATAAAAAAAAGAAGACCCAGAGATTTTCATTTACTACCCAAGAGCAAGTGTTTGCTTCGCTTGGTGCCGCAAACAGCGGATATCAAATATCTTGTCCGACTTAGCCCGGAACCAGACCCTAATCGGGTGTTGGTCTTGGTACACGGTATTTCAAGAAGTCCATCTTTTATGATTCAGTGCCTTGCGGAACGTGCTGACCGGGAGAACTTCAGCCTGGTGGCCCCCATTTTTTCTCACAGAACCTTTGATGACTACCAACGGTTGGGGCGATTATTTAGGGGCCAACGTGCCGATCTGGCGTTGCTAAGAATATTGGAAGATGCGAAACAATGGACGGGTTTACCCGAGTCCTATCATTTGTTTGGTTTTTCCGGTGGCGCTCAGTTTTGTCACCGATTTGTGATGACTGGCGCAACTCAAATCCGATCATTGACCCTGGCGTCAGCCGGTTGGTACACCGACCCTAGCAGTGAACAGCGCTATCCCTATGGCGTGGGGAGATCCGACAGTTTGCCGGTACAACTCATGCCGGAGCGGCTCTACCGTACTCCCACATTAGTGCTAGTGGGGGAAAACGATATACAGCAGGATGCAGCTTTGGTTGGTGGGCGGGTTGATCAAGCCCAGGGGAAAAATCGGATGCTAAGAGCTGTGTGGTTTCATTCTAAGCTGGCTCAACACGCACAGGCAGCTGGGCTGGATACCCAACATTTGTTCGATGTCTTGCCGAATACTGGCCATGACTTTGTGGAAGCCACAACGCTTGGTGGATTGGTAGACCGCTTGTTCGACTTTTGCACAAGCCCCCAGTCTAACAACCAGTCAGTTGCATCTGAAAACAGCGAAGAAACCGAGCTGAGCTCAATCTAAGAAAAAACTAACTTCACTGCTGTTGGGTCATTAACGCACCCAGTCTCTCAAAGGCTGGGATGCGGCTCTCTTGAATTCGCTTAAGAACCAAGAGCTTTTCCATGTCATCTGGGGCGACCCCCGCCACCATTGCCGCGAAACCGTCAAGGCGGTTTGACAACAGCCACTGACCAATGTCTGGATGCTTGGACCATACATACTGGTTTTGCATCATTGCTGCCGTCATGGGCACCCAATCTGTGTCGTGGTTTGGCAACGGAACAACACCGCAAATTTTGTTCTTTTCTTCGTCCGTTCCAAACCTGGCCTCTACCATGGCGGCAAAAGCCGCTGAAAAAACGGGTTGATAGGCTCTCACGGTTTGCGGTGTGATCAATCCAGACTCAAAGATAGGCTTGATCTCTTGGTTTGGAATTGCCCTAGCCGAACAATCCACATGAATCACCTCATCGCTGGTTGGAATAGTGCCGTTGTCCAGTACGATCTCGGACTCATTAATCTCTGTCACTCGGCCCATACGCACAACGTTCTTGATTCGTCTTAGCGCGCGGAGTTCCAGCTGGCTAATGGTTGCTCCATGAAACATCTTCGGTCTCACGGATGTGTCTATTCGCAACAAGACCCCACAGGCCTCTAGTCTGTCAAAAAGGTCCGTAACGGATTCGGATTGAGCAATGGCCTCTAACTGGCTGGCCTGCGCCCCAATGGAATCAACAAAAAATTCAGGACTCGACTGGGTGTTACGTCGATCAAGCAGCCAAGCATCCCTAGGCACAATCCACCGGATGTTGTCGGGGTCAACGCCCTGTTCAATTAAAAAGAGACACGCGTCGATGCCTGTCTTTCCGCCTCCGACGATGGTGAATCCCGCTGGCGCGGAAGAAACTTTGACCAATTCGTTCAGTGGCATGAATCGGACATTGGGTGAGATGCGAAAATTCGGTGTATGGGTGGCGGGTACAGAAGTATTCAGAAAGGTGGCATCCACGGTTTTTTTTGTTACTTGAACGGAGTGTGATTCTCCGCCCAGCAGAGACACAAACTCCCCTTCTCCTTTGTATTCGCTCATAGGGAAGTACTGCACACGCCCTGATGGAAGAAAACGGTCTTTCATGACGTTTTCGAAATAGGCGCTTACCTCTGATCCGGAAGCCAACTCATGCAATCCCTGGTTGAGCCCGGATTGGTCAATACGCCCTCTGCTCAACTCGACCGAATTAACCCCATAAAAGGAAGATGGTTGATGCAAAGTCACAAATGGATATGCCACATTCCAATGACCACCGGGTTTGGCGTATTTGTCAACCAATATGATTCGATCATCAGTTTCCGTGAGCAAAGTGTCGGCGAAGGCCATGCCAACCGCTCCGGTTCCGACGACTAAGTAATCAGTTTCAATATTTCGAGTGGGCATTTAACAATCCGCTTGCCTTGAAAATCAACACGTATACGGAACCTACCCGTTCTGGTCAAGGCCTCTAGATGCAGGCACTGTGACTGTTGGTGGCAGGCGATCACTCTCTTAGGGCAGTATATTCCACTTAATTGAACAACCCATGCTGGGCTTCTGTTCTTCAGGCCCAACACCGGTAGCTGCAATCATTCGCATTGCGTTAAGCAATTCAGGGGTTCTTCCTTCAGCATTTCCCATTTTTGCATCATCCAAACGCCCGCGATATTGAAGCTCACCTGCCCCGTTGAGCCCAAAAAAGTCCGGTGTGCAAACAGCACCGTATTCCTTGGCAACAGCTTGATCTTCGTCTACCAAATAGGGAAACGCGAAGTCATGGTCACTAGCGAAGCGTTTCATTTGATCGGGAGAATCGGCCGGATAGTTTCTATAGTCATTGGCCATAACTGCTAGAACCATGATGCCTTCGGACATCAAACGTCGAGTATCTTGTGCCAACCGAGTAGCAATTCGCTGGACATAGGGGCAATGATTGCAGATGAAAGCGACTAAGAGACCATTATCGCTAAGGTGTTCGCGCATGGTGAAACGGCTACCATCTGGATCAAAAAGAGTGAAGTCGGGTGCTTTCCATCCGAAATCGCAAATCGGCGTGTCCAACAACATATGGTTTCCTCAGATAGTCCTCATGGGGTTGCCCTAATCTTGCAGGTTACGCGAAGCATTCCCCGCCGAGTGTCTCTGTGGTCACTTTAGCGTCTCGGTGGCCGTACTAGCAATTTCGAGGTCCTTTCGACGTAGGACAAATAGTCCGGATCGTCGCCCCATTTTTGTTTTGCATGCTCATCAAGCATCGGGATACCACTGACTCTGGTAAGGAGTAAGAACACGAATAATGGCGAGATAACGCACAACCATGCACCCCCATGGAGTATGGGTATCGCCATGATTAACACTCCCGTCCATAGTGCGATTTCGCCAAAATAGTTTGGATGTTGGGACCACGCCCACAAGCCGCTTTGGATGAATTTTCCTTGATTGGCAGGGTCTTTTCGGAATGCGCGTTTTTGTGCGTCTGCTACAACCTCAATGCCAAAACCCGTCACCCACATCAAGGCCCCGACGATGAGAAAGACGTCGACTTCCTTTTGTTCCCGTGTGGTGATAATCGCGATGGCGCATGCAGCGGTGAGGATTACCCATAGCGCTTGAAGTGTCCAGGCGCCTAAGAAACGCAAAGGGTTTATCTTGATCTCGCGAAATCGACGGTCCTCGCCGTCTTTACTGATGCGTGTAAACAAGAAAAGACCAAGCCGAGAGCACCAGATGATGACCATAGTGGCCGCAAGTTTGCCTCGTAGATCCAGCTCGCCGGACAGACTTACCGCGCTAACGACAACAGCGATGTAAGTTATTGACCCTGTAAG
>JBCCFQ010000315.1:0-5213 GCA_039029655.1 Pseudomonadota bacterium
ATCAACCTAACAACTCCGTGAATATGGCCAGTCACGGAGACCTTGCCCGCGGAGTGTCCATCCAACTCCAGCTCCGCATGTAGTCCTTTGGGCTCTAGCTCATGCAGCTCCAGCACCCGACTCAAGTTCTCCGACGTAACCGGCCCGGATACGCGTGCTGTCTGCCCGGATATGCGGTCCAGATCGAAACGCCTGTCCAAAGCATCCGACATAACCGATCTAGTTTATAATGCAGTGAACAAACAGTCAAAGCGGTGCAGGCCAAGCCGTTGTTTTTGCAGCAATACTCAAAACGAGGACCCCATGTATCAACCCCAAATCGTGCTCGCCTCCACCTCCCCTTACCGGCGGGAACTCCTTGAACGCCTTAGAATTCCCTTTATACCCATGGCCCCCGAGTGCGATGAAACCCCACACCCCGGCGAGCCCCCGATTGACCTCAGCCGCAGACTCGCTAGAGATAAGGCGGTCAGCCTATCGGATCAATTTGCGGAAGCCCTGATTATCGGTTCCGATCAAGTGGCAGAGCTTGACGGCAAACCCCTAGGCAAGCCCGGCACTCACGAAAAGGCCGTGATTCAGTTAGAACAAGCCTCGGGTAAGGCCGTGGGGTTCCATACGGCGGTGTGCGTAGTGGACACTCGAACCATGGCCATCTATGAGTATGTTGACCGCACCGAGGTGCACTTTAGGCATTTGAACGAAGAAGAGATCGAGTCCTACCTCTATGCAGAACAACCCTACGACTGCGCGGGCAGCTTTAAAAGCGAAGGTCTAGGAATCGCGCTTTTCCGCGGCATACAAAACCAAGATCCCAGCGCGATTATGGGATTGCCGCTCATCTGGTTGAGTCAGGCGTTGATGGGGTGTGGGGTGGATCTCTTTAGTGATCAGTGATTTGTGATTTGTAATCTGTTTCTAGTTTCAAGTTCCAAGAGACATTCGGGACGAACTTCACGAACCTTGCGCTGTAGTGAACTGATACGCTTCTAACGTCATTCTGGCGAATGCCAGAATCCAGTCAAATCTTTGCCGCGAAGCGGCGCCTTTGTTTGACGGTGTTGGTTTAGGCTCTAGGCCCTGAGCTTCGGGCTTCAGGCTTCAGGCTCAGGTGCTCAGGCCGACAGCATTCCGCTGAGTTCCAGCGTTGGCGATCCTGAGGTCAGAGGTCCGAAGCCCGAGGCCAAAATGCTAGTTATGTAATCCTCTATTCGGTTACGAGCCCGCTTCAACCCTGTCTCTTGAAACTTGAAGCTGAAAACTTGTTACTTCCCCAGATACCCCACCAACTCCCTAACATCTCCGATCATCCCTTTGGGCCGCCACGGCTCCAATCGCCCCACATCATGCGCCCCGTAGGTAACGGCCAATGCATGGGTGTTGGCCCCTTGAGCCATTTCCAAATCAAACGAGGTGTCCCCAATCATCAATGTCCTTTTTGGATCCACCGCAAAATAATCCAACAAGTATTCAAGCATCTCCGGATGCGGTTTTGACCTTGCTTCATCGGCGCAACGAGTTGCATCGAAAAAGTGGCCTATGCCTGTGTTGGCCAAGTCCTTGTCCAAACCAACACGACTTTTACCGGTGGCAATGGCAACGTAGTAATCGTTGCGTTTAAGCTGCTCTAAAACTTCGGCAACGCCGTCATACAAACGACTTTCTGGTCCTGTCCAAGACAACCAATGCTTACGATAGACATCGACAAATGCTTGTTTCCCGTCCTCGTTGGAATCAGGACATAAGCGCTGCCAAATTTCATCCAAACCGAGACCAATACATCCTTGTATTTCTTTGCTGGCGGGCATGTTGTAGTTCAGCTCTGCGAACGCATCGCGAGCACAGGTGACAATTTTTGACATGGAGTCCATTAAAGTGCCGTCCCAGTCGAACACCACTAATTCATACTCTGCCACGTTTTAACTCCAGTCCTCGAAGAAAGTCATTCAACATATCCGGTAAAGGCGCGTGAATGTGAATTTCTTCATCATCCTCTAAAACCAGCCTCAAACTACTCGCGTGCAAAAACAAACGAGTTAAGCCGCGCTGCTTTAACTTCTGATTGTATGAGTCATCACCATACCGATCATCACCGGCAACCGGACATCCGACAGAAGCAGCATGCACCCGAATCTGATGGGTACGCCCAGTGAGAATTTTTACCCTAAGCAAATCACCTGATTTGTATCGCTGAACCAATCGAAATTCACTCACCGCAGGCTTCCCGTCGGGATGGACTTCTACATGGCGCTCTCCATTTCGACGATTACTCAGCAACAGTGGTTCGTTAATGATTTGTTTGTCCTCGCGCCAACCAGGACGGGTAAACACAAAATACTCTTTCTCAGCCTCATGCTCCCTCAATGCCTCGTGGGCTCTACGCAGTGCGCTGCGTCTCTTCGCAATCAGCAAACATCCACTGGTACCCCGGTCCAGCCTATGCACCAATTCCAGGTAAGGGGCATCGGGTCGAGCCGTGCGCAAGGCCTCAATCACACCAAAACTCAAACCGCTGCCGCCATGCACCGCCATCCCCGCGGGCTTATCCAACCCGATCCAGTGTTTGTCTTCGTGAATCACCGATTGCTCGATGGCCTTTGCGGACTCGGCGGCGACGCCAGCAGACTCGGAAGAAGCCATATTGATGGGGGGTATTCGCACAGAGTCCCCCCCCTGCAACTTGTAGCTGGGTTTGGTTCGGGACTTGTTCACCCGAACCTCTCCTTTTCTCAAAATCCGATAGATTCGACTCTTGGGCACCCCCTTGAGCTCCCGGATAAGAAAGTTGTCGATGCGCTGACCGGCCTGCTCCGGAAGTACGGTAATGTATCGAACCTTATTGAATCCACTCATAATTCTTCAGCTTGATTGCTGTCAAAGCTGGCTATGTTATAGTACGCGACCGAATGACGGGGATTTTCCCCAATTTCAAGAATGATAAGGTTTAGGTGGTGACCCACGCAGTTCGGTGTCACCGGTGGCCAAAATACCGCCAAGCCGCGCCAAGTTTAGGCAGTCGATCCAACCGTTGCGTTGACTATTGTTCCGCGACGGTTGTGAGAATCCAGATCTAGATACGTCTAGCACCTGCCCCAGGCGCCGCCCGTGTGTGCGGATGATAAAGGCCGTAGCAATAGAATTTAGCGTAGGGGCACATGAAAAGAATGCTCATTAACGCAACTCAGCAGGAAGAGTTGCGTGTGGCCATGGTTGATGGTCAAAAGCTGTACGATTTGGATATCGAACTCCCCACCCGGGGTCAGAAAAAGTCCAATGTTTACAAAGGCAAAGTCACCCGCATCGAGCCTAGCCTGGATGCGTGTTTTGTGGACTTTGGCGCGGAACGTCATGGATTTTTGCCTCTTAAGGAGGTCTCCCGGACTTATTTTCAAAATGGCGATGCCAAGGGCAATGTTCGTGATCTCTTAAAAGAGGGGCAGGAACTCATCGTCCAGGTAGACAAAGAAGAACGTGGCACCAAGGGCGCCGCCCTCACGACATTTGTCAGTCTGGCGGGAAGATTCTTGGTGCTCATGCCCAATAACCCCAGAGCCGGTGGTGTATCCCGCCGCATCGAAGGGGAAGACAGGGCGGAGCTTCGGCGGATCATCAATGAACTAGAGATTCCGGAAGGTATGGGCGCTATCGTCCGCACCGCTGGGGTCGGCCGCACCACTGAGGAATTACAGTGGGACTTAGACTACCTGGCTAAAGTCTGGGCATCCATCACGTCGGCAGCTGATGAGCGTGCGGCGCCTTTCCTGATTTATCAGGAAAGCAACGCCACCATCCGCGCCTTCCGGGACAACCTCAACACCGAAATCGGTGAGATCCTCATCGACAACAAAGCCATTTATGAAGAGGCGCAGCAGTTCGTCGAGCGTGTCATGCCCCGTTATGGCAAAAAGGTAAAGTACTACCAAGACACAGTACCCTTGTTTGCCCGCTTTCAGATTGAAAGCCAAATCGAATCAGCCTACGCCCACAACGTGCGCCTCCCCTCCGGCGGCAGCATTGTGGTGGACTACACAGAGGCGTTGGTGTCCATTGACATTAACTCCGCGAGAGCCACTAAGGGTGGTGACATCGAAGAGACCGCATTTCAAACTAATCTTGAGGCTGCGGACGAGGTCGCGAGACAACTACGGCTACGCGACATCGGCGGTTTGGTAGTGATTGACTTCATCGATATGGGCCCCAGTAAGAACCAACGTGACGTTGAAAGCCGTCTTCGAGAAGCAGTACAACGGGATCGTGCTCGAATTCAGATCGGAAGAATCTCACGGTTCGGTCTACTAGAAATGTCGCGACAACGGCTGCGACCCTCATTGGGCGAAACTACGAATATCGTATGCCCCCGTTGCAACGGTCAAGGGAACATACGTAGCGTTCAATCGCTAGCACTGGCTGTGCTCCGAATCGTTAGCGAGGAAGCGCGTAAGGAAAATACTGCTCGAGTCATCGCGCAATTGCCAGTAGATGTCAGTACTTATCTTCTCAATGAGAAGCGAGACTGGGTTAACGCCCTGGAGTCAGATCAAGGCGTCGACGTTTTGCTGGTACCCAAGCCGTCCCTTGAAACACCCAACTATGCGGTGCGTCGCGTAAGAAACGATGAAGTTCACTTACCCGAAAACGCTTCCGTCAGTTATAAGTTGACTGATGAAGAAGAGGAAATCGAAACACCGAATTTCAAAGAACAAGCGGCACAAAGCGCGGAAAAACCCGCAGTATCCGGACTACAACCGGACACGCCGATTCCTGTAGTGAAACAACCGGGATTGTTCACCCGAATTTGGAGCTCCCTGTTTGGCAGTGCAGAAGAAAGACCAAAACAAAAACCAAAGCAGAAACCCAAATCTCGACGAAGCAAAGACAATCAGCGGCGAAATCAAAACAATCGCCGTCGAGGAAACCAGAAACGCGGCAAGGGTCGCCAAGACGAACGCAAGCCAAAACAGCAGCAGAAGCAAAAGCAGCCCCAGCAACAACAACAGCAACAGCAGCAACAGCAATCAAAGGGGAACAATCAAACTTCAGGCGGTGAAGGCAATAAGCAAGGTCGAGACAACAACCGTTCCAGAAACCGAAATCGACGGGGCGGTCGCAGAAGACGACCACGTCAAGACAATCAGGGCGCAGAAGGTCAGCAAAACAAGAACGCGAACCCACAGGCAGAGAAGCAACAACAAAGTTCGCCAGCACCGAAAAAA
>JBCCFQ010000316.1:0-5204 GCA_039029655.1 Pseudomonadota bacterium
CTTTCGTCTACTAGCCTTCTTTACTGCCATCTTACCATTACTGTTAAAGACAATAAGTAGAATTAATTTAAATGAACTTTGTAGAAGAAAAACAGCATTGCATAGCAGTTGGACAGGCCCTCCACTTGCTGCCCTAAACCCTTTGGCTTTATCCTAGTTCACTATTTTGGGTAAACACAATAGTTACTGACGGGACTCTAGCAATTTATCTGCTGCACATTAAATACAGTAGGTTCTGCAAAAGAATGGTAAACAGTTCAGAGTTAGCTTGAGCAATAGCCAACTCTAGGAAGTGACCCTAGTGAAGTCATGTAGGCTTTACCTTGCAACCGTTCACCTTCAAACCCCCTGAGCACAGTGCTCAACGGGGTCATTGGCATGACGAATGTCGTTGATCCTGGCGAAACAAATGGATATCACCTGACGTATCTTCCCAAGTATGTCTTGTCCACAGACCAATTTCTAAGGAAGTCCGAATCTGAGATAGCGCAGATTTTCTTGGAGGGTGTGAAAACACTGTTTCCGGGTCTTGATGATTCAGAAATCGTGGATCTACACATTCATAAGGCGATCAAAGTTCAGCCGCTGCAAGTGGTGGACTACAGCAAGCTTGTGCCTGACTGGGAAACGAAGCATCCGAATTTTTTCATTCTGAATACATCGCAGTTTGTGAACAACACATTGAACAACAATGAGGTTGTTAGGCTGGTTTCAAACTTTCTTCAGCGTCATGCCAGTATGTTCGAGTCGAGTCAGGAGGCCGCTTGATGAGTGAGTTCTTTGTCCATGAGTCTTCCTACGTCGATGAGCCATGCGTTATTGGTGGCGGTACAAAGATTTGGCATTTCAGCCATATCATGAAGGATTGTGTGTTGGGGGAGAACTGCAATATAGGACAGAATGTCGTGGTCTCCCCCGGTTGCCAAATCGGTAACAATGTGAAGATCCAAAACAACGTATCTGTTTATACTGGCGTTGTTTTGGAAGATAACGTTTTTTGTGGTCCGTCGATGGTGTTCACGAACGTGACGAATCCACGGAGCCATGTCGAAAGAAAAGATGAATACAAAGAGACTCGTGTAAAGGTCGGTGCATCCATCGGCGCCAATGCAACCATTGTCTGTGGCAGCACGCTTGGTCAGTATTGTTTCGTCGGTGCCGGTTCAGTGGTGACCCAGGATGTGCCCGACTATGCGATGGTGTATGGGAACCCAGCACGTGTCCGGGGTTGGATGTGTAACTGCGGATTGAAGCTTGACCTTTTGGTAGACACGGGAAAAGAGAGTACGAAGTGTAGTTGTGGAAGGAAGTACTTGAGAGACGGAACCCTGGTGACGGAAATAGAGGAATGAGTTGTGACTGAAATTACTAGCGTGCCGCTGTTGGATTTGGCTGCACAATACCACCCGATCAAACAAGAAATTGGTGCTGCCATTGAAGAAGTGTTGGATAGTCAACGCTTTGTCATGGGTCCTAAGGTTGTGGGTCTTGAGGAGGCAGTTGCAAAATACAGCCACGCCAGTAAAGGCGTTGGTGTTTCGTCTGGAAGTGATGCCTTGATCGTTGCTTTAATGGCATTGGATGTTGGTCCCGGTGATGAGGTGATCACAACGCCTTACACGTTTTTCGCAACCGGTGGTGCCATCGCTAGGCTTGGCGCGATCCCACGTTTTTGCGATATCGATGCCGAGTCCTACAACCTCTCTCCCAATGCGGTAAAGGCATGGTTGGAGAGCCATGCGGATTGCAGATCCGGCGGCGTCGTGAACCGCAAGACCGGCGGACAAATCAAGGCCGTCATGCCGGTACATTTATACGGCCAGATTGCCGATATGGCGCAGTTTGAAGCCATTGGGAAGGACTACGGCTTAGCCATCGTTGAGGACGCAGCCCAAGCCATAGGCTCCGAAGATGCTGCTGGTAAGCGTGCTGGTAGTTTTGGTGACGTAGGTTGCTTCTCGTTTTTTCCGAGCAAGAATCTTGGGGCTTTCGGCGACGGTGGTATGTGCGTTACGAATGACGATGCGCTTGGGGAGAAAATGTCTATCCTTCGGTTGCACGGTGGCAAGCCAAAGTACCACCACGCCATCATCGGGGGTAATTTTCGGCTAGATGCGATTCAGGCAGCCATCTTGCAGGTTAAACTCAAATACCTGGATGATTGGACCGCGGGACGACAGGCTAACGCGGCATTTTATGATGCAGCATTGGCGGATGTGACGGGATTAACTTTGCCGGCTCGCAGCTCTGGCTACCGGCATATCTTTAATCAATACATCGTCAGGACTGAAAAACGCGATGAGCTTCGCCAAGCTTTGGCCGATGCAAAGGTTGGCAACGAAATTTATTACCCCATACCGCTGCATATTCAAAAGTGTTTCGAGTATCTAGATCACCAGGAAGGGGATTTCCCGGAATCCGAGCGCGCGGCCAAGGAAACTTTGGCGATCCCAATCTATCCGGAGCTGAGCGAGCCACAAAAGCGGTACGTCGTCGACACCATAAAGAAAATCTTAGGATAGTCGTGAAAATACTGAGTATCGTGGGAGCAAGGCCGCAGTTTATGAAACTGGCGCCTTTCGCTCGTGCGCTGATTGCCGGTGGTCATGAACATAAGATTCTTCATACCGGGCAGCACTACGATCACGGAATGTCAGACGTCTTTTTTGAGGAGCTCCAAATCCCAAAGCCGGACATCAATCTAGATGTAGGTTCCGGTCATCATGGGGAGCAAACCGGACAGATGCTAGTCGGTATAGAGAAGATTTTGCAAAAAGAGTCGTTTGATTGGGTTGTGGTATACGGTGACACAAACTCTACCGTAGCAGGGGCTTTGGCCGCGGCGAAACTACACGTTCCTATTGGGCACATCGAGGCGGGCCTAAGAAGTTTTAATAGAGAGATGCCTGAGGAAATCAACAGAATTGCCACAGACCATATTTCCGACTTGTTGCTGGCCCCAACTCAGACCGCTATGGGTCACTTGAGACGGGAAGGCTTATCGGAACGGTCCGAGTTTACTGGCGATATTATGCTGGACACTGTTTTGTTCAATAGAAAGTTGTCCGAAAACTCTGCGGTACTGACGGACATGAATTTGGACGGCAATGAAGAGTTTGCCCTGGTAACAATCCATCGAGCGGAAAATACAGATGACTCGGAGCGTTTGCGGAAGATTCTCTCTGCAATTGAAAAGGTTAGTAAAGAAACACAGGTTGTTTTTCCGGTACACCCTAGAGCCAAGAAAGCGATACAGTCGGTGGAGCCAGGCTTCGGCCATAGGGGCAACATAAGGGTTGTGGAGCCTGTTGGATACCTTGACATGCTCAGGCTAGCATCCTCAGCCCAGCTTATTCTAACGGATTCAGGTGGGTTGCAGAAGGAAGCTTACTTTTTGGGCGTGCCCTGTGTCACCATGCGGGATGAAACAGAGTGGTCCGAAACTCTGGAGGCCCACGCCAATCTCTTAGCGGGAGCTGAGACGGATGCTATCGTCGCCGCCGCTGCAAAAATGCAGAATGTCGAGGTGGTGTATCAAGCGAAACATTTCGGAGAAGGAGAAGCCGCTCAGGTGATTTTAGACTGTTTGAGCGCACGACATGAACGGAGTGCTTTATGAAGCGTATTGGAGTTGTTGGAGTTGGCGGTTGGGGAAAAAATCTGGCCAGAAACTACTTTCAGATACCTGAGTGTGAACTGAGGTATGTGTGTGATTTGGATGAGTCGTTGTTGCAAAAGACTCATGGTCAATGGCCTACGGCGCAGATAACCACTGATTTTCAAACTCTGCTAGACGATGCACAGTTGGATGCGGTTGTGATAGCAACACCAGCACCAACTCACTATTCCCTTGCCGCGCAAGCGCTAACGGCGGGCAAGGATGTCTATGTTGAAAAGCCCTTTGTGCTTGATGTGGAAGACGGTAAAAAACTGATAAAGATGGCTGATGAGAAAAGCAGGATTTTGATGGTAGGTCACCTTCTCGAATACCACCCTGTTGTCGTGGAACTCAAACGCCTGATTGATTCCGGAGAGCTGGGTAGAGTTTTGTATATTTATACTCAAAGGGTCAATTTAGGCACCGTAAGAGAAGATGAGAATGCGTTGTGGAACTTTGCGCCTCACGATATTTCTTCGATTCTTTATCTCCTGGGTCAGGAACCAACAAACGTCTCCGCCCGTGGTCAGTCGTATCTTAAAAAAGATGTCGAGGACGTTGTGTTTCTCAGCATGGACTTTGCCGGTGAAGCCATGGCTCATGTCCATGTGAGTTGGTTGGATCCCCATAAGATTCGCAAGCTCACGATTGTGGGCGATAAGAAAATGGCGGTGTTTGACGATCTTGAGGGCAACGAGAAACTCAAGATTTATGACAAGGGCGCCAGCTACACAAATGACTATGATTCATTTGCCGAGTATGTGACGTTAAGGTTTGGAGATATCAAGATCCCGTATGTCAAAGTTGGCGAACCCCTAAGAATTGAATGTCAGCACTTTCTCGAATGTATCGAGAAACGAACAAGACCTAGATCTGATGGACTAGACGGACAGCGAGTGGTCCAGGTGCTGGCGGCCGCGCAAGAGTCCTTACGTAGTGGCGGCAGCCCGGTTGATCTAGGGTAGGTTGATGAAGAGAGTTGCTAGTCTGTCTTTGGATTTGGATAACAAGTGGTCGTATCTCCAGACACTTGGGGATGAGCGTTGGAAGGAGTTTGCAACATATCTGCCGACTATGGTCCCTAGAACGTTAGAGTTCTTGTCTCAAAGAGACATTAAAATTACTTTTTTTATTGTGGGAAGGGATGCCTCCATTGCCGAGAACGAGCCGTATTTGAGATCCATCTCAGATCATGGCCACGAGATTGGGTGTCACAGCTTTAAGCATGAACCCTGGTTGCATTTTTACAGTCGGGAAGAGATTGACGCCGAATTGAATGAAGCGGAGGAGAGTATTATCTCCGCTACAGGTCAACGCCCGAAAGGATTTCGCGGACCAGGGTACAGTATCTCTTCAGATCTTTTGCGGGTGCTGCAGGATCGTGGGTATGAATATGACTGTACTTCTTTTCCGAACATACTTAACCCTATCGCTAGAGCATATATATTCAAACGCAGCAAATTGAGTGATGAGGAAAAGGAACGACGTGGCGCCATATTCGGCACGTCCAAAGAGGCTCTCCGTCCATTGAAACCCTACTTTTGGC
>JBCCFQ010000317.1:0-5185 GCA_039029655.1 Pseudomonadota bacterium
GAACATGGTGAGTTGAACTACGGCAAACAAGATCAATGCGCCGGTGCCAGTATCGAGGCTAAGGTACGCAAAGGAAAAGCACACCATGTATAACAACAAACTTGCTATCTGGCCTAGATGGAAGGTTTGCCAAGGGAACACGGCCTTGGCAAACCTTCCATCTAGGCCAGATAGCAAGTTTGTTGTTATACATGGTGTGCTTTTCCTTTGCGTACCTTAGCCTCGATACTGGCACCGGCGCATTGATCTTGTTTGCCGTAGTTCAACTCACCATGTTCTCGGTTGCTCTGGTCTGCGGCGAACGGTTTACCTGGCTAGCCTGGGTCGGATTGTCCGTCGCCTTCGCTGGGTTGATCGTGCTTGTGGCACCGGGTTTGCAAGCGCCAAACGCTAAGGGTGCTCTCTTGATGGCACTAGCGGGTTTGGGCTGGGGCTGGTATTCACTGTTAGGTCGGCACAACCACTCACCCTTACAAAGCACCGCAAGCAATTTCTTGTTTGCCGTGCCGGTAGCGGCCATTGTCAGTTTGATTTTTCGAGACAGTCTGGTAACCAGCTCAGAGGGTGTTATTTACGCGGTCTTGTCTGGGGCTTTGGCATCAGGTGTCGGCTATGCCGTTTGGTATCACGTACTGCCCAGGCTTGCGGCCAGTCACGCCGCAGTGGTGCAACTGTTTGTTCCCATGCTAGCGGCAGTTGGTGGCGTTCTTTTCAGCCAGGAATCCATCACGTTGCGATTGGTGATTTCTGGGGTCGTCACCATTACCGGTGTTTACTTGGTCCTTAGAGAACGCAATCGTCCTCAACCTTGATCAAAAACGTTGGTTGTAAGGATTCTCCCTAGGCCAATCAATGACAATGAAGTCGTGATCGGTGGCGACGTGACAAGCGTTACACACACCCATCATCCTATCCACGCTATCTATCGCCTCGTCACCACTTTGAATACTGCCCTCTAGACGTTCTATCTCAGGCATTAGCATTTGTTGGGTCAGACTACCAATGGCGTACCCTTCGTAGGTGCCAACATTGTCTATGACTTCCCCAGAGACTTCCTCGAGCTCATGCAAATAAAATTTTGCTACCTCCACATTGCCAGCCCTAATAGCCAACTGGAGTTTATGCAGGTATCGCTGCATATCCCCCATGTAAGCCGCAAGCTCCGGCTCCGCTTCCGGCTCTGACGTTGCAGTGGAGCCCGTCGCCCGCCACAGAAAAAACTGCGACACCGCCAACAGGCCAATCAAGACAAAAATAACAACGTTTTTACTCAAGAGGATTCCCCGGGATAACTCATTTCGCGGAAGTATAAACAAGGAGATCCAATCTGGCTAAGCCCGGCGTACCCTTCCCTTTCTGATTCGAATTTTCCTCCCGTCAAACTTGGTTAAGGTAAAACCACCAAAGTTTGATTCATATAGGGTACGGGACTGATCCTGGAGTAATGCAATAGCCTGTTGTTCACCCCCGAGCAAACCTTGTACGCCATCCTGACGATAGTGAACACCCGCAGCATCACGACCCAGTGAGATGTTGTTGGCCAGCTTGTTGAGTTCTCCACCCACTCTTAAAGTGTGACCCTGATAGGGAATCAATGCGTTTCCGGTATTGTTGGCTTGCACAGGATTGTTCATCACAAACCCTTCATTGAAGAAGGCCTTCAATACCGTGCAACATGCCCCCGCCACCGTGGCGTGACCTGCCGGATAGGACGGATGAGTGGGCGAACCTTCTGTGAACGCCTGAGGCAGGAAGTAGGTTCCACTACGATTGTATGTATGGGCTAGAGCTTCAGAGTTCAGAATGTCCGGATGAATCTCGTAGTCTCGGGCGCCCTCCATGACGAACTGGATTCGACCACCAAAGGCTTCCGGTCGCAAGAACCTATGGGCTTTCCACTTCTGAAACCAAGCACCCGTTAGAGATAAGTTCGCGGCCTTGGTCACCATATCTAAAATAAAGGGTCCACCAAGACTGGTAAAAGCACCCTGGTTTTGGATTTCATTTCGATAGGGATTTCCACGATCAATGGCATTAGGACCTAAAGACAACAAAATCAACGCGGCATTCAAGTACGCTTGAAAAGACACATCACGATGGACATATTCTCCAAGCGCACGATTGTTGTAGATGTATCGTTTCGTGCCATCGAATTGTAGCGACTCAGCAGGTTGCCCACCCCGTTGCACATTAAGCCAGTTGTATTTGTCGATCATAAAGTCCACGCCAGCCAAGGGGACTTCGTAACGTTGCACCAATTCCGCAGGACCGAAGTTGAAATCTCTCAGCAGGAACTGACTGATGAAAGGGCCCTTTAGATCCCCCGGTGTTTCGCCGCGAAACAGGGTACCAGGCGTCACGCGTCCGCCTCTTTTTGGCCCGGGCGCTTTAGAAAATCGATTCAAATCATGAACCGCATTGGCCACCATGCCGTCAATGTCGTAGTCAATAAAAGGCACATCCCGCGTGAGGGCCTGCCAATAAACCTCTCCCACTTCACCGGCAAGCTCGGCACTTCGAAAACGCCAAGACGGGTTGATGCGTGTAGCGTGGCCATCTAAACCCGCCATCTCAAACTTAAACGCACCTTGGGGATTGGCCAAGGTACGCGCAGCGGTAGGCGCCAGAGGAATCCCATTGAAGTCCCTAGAACGTCCCCGATCGATTGCCCGCTGCAATTTTCTAAACGCCGACGGATCCACTTCTCCAAAACGATTGCATGGCAGGGCCTTACTAAAACTGGCGTAGTACCGCTCGGACCGGTAGCGTGCCTCGTCACCGTTGTCTCTCTGTCGCGGTAGCTTCAGCGTTTGATAGAGGTGTTCACTTGCCGCTTTTTCTTTGACTTGAAAGGCCTGTTTTGCACGAGACGGTGGGCCATGAGATTTAAGCGCACTAGACTCACTCTCTTCTGCTACCACCGCACCTGACACCGTCGCGGCTAACATCGCCGCCCCTGAACCCGCGCCCAATTTCAAAAACTGCCGGCGCTTGACTGAATCACCACTCATACTACTGATCTCCGATTGCCCAACATTCTTATACGCGTTAAATGTCCTATCATTGCGACAAAACATCCCCAGTAACGCTTGTGATTTATGTTACCCGGGCGTGAGTTACGGCACTGAAACAACTTTCCCTATAAATGACGGTTTTCTGATCAATTGAGGTGCATTATGACAAATGACTGTTATGCTGAAGTTCAATTGAAACCCAGAAGTTGAAAAGGATTGAAACAGAAACCATGAGAACACTCATTTTAGTTTTTATGCTTGTGGGTTTTTTCACCGCTGTCCAGGCAAACCCACAAACAGACGAAGAAGCCATTCGACAGCTACACGAAAAAGTGCTGGAAGCGCACCGAAAAACGGACATTGCACTGTTGCTCGAAGATGCTGCAGCGGACTACGTTCTGGCCAATCGCGGAGAGATTTCCAATCCAACACTGGAAGATCGTCGTCGCGTGTTAGGAAACTACTTTGGCATAACCACCTTTACCGAGTATCGCGATCTGGTGCCACCGGTAGTGAAAGTTTCCGAGGACGGCACCCTCGGCTGGTTAATCTGTCAGGTACAGGCCAAAGGCGTACAAACCGTCGGGGAAGAAGAAAGACCCTTTACTTTCGTTAGCGCTTGGATTGAGCTGTACGAAAAACAAGACGGCGTTTGGATGCAGGTCGGAAACGTTTCCAACTTCAAAGAATAGTCTATGTCAGATCTTCGTTATCTTACCCATACCGACCCTCAGCGATTTGAGCTACAACCGGGCAAACGAACCATGAAAGCCGTGGTGACCACGGGTAATGGTGGTTACGACAAGTTGGACTATCGTGACGTACCCCGACCGGATGCCGGTCCAAACGAGGTACTACTTAAAGTCCTGGCAGCCGGCGTCAATAACACAGAGGTGAATACCCGCCTAGGCTGGTACTCCTCCTCGGTTACAACCAGCACAGAGGAACAGGCGGATAACAAACCTCAACAAGACATGGGCGATGGTGGGTGGAATGAAAAGACGCCCTTCCCTCTGATACAAGGCACGGACTGCTGTGGCGAAGTCGTGAGCCTTGGGGAAGGTGAAACGAACCTGCAAGTAGGACGGCGAGTTTTAGTTCGCGCCTGTATGCGCGCGACGGGTTTCTCTAGTGTAGAAAATATCTGGATGGCGTCGGACTTCGATGGTGCTTTCGCCGAGTACGTAAAGGTTCCTGCATCAGAAGTGTTTGCCGTGGAGTGTGATTGGACAGACGCTGAATTAGCCACCCTGCCCTGCGCCTACGGCACCGCCGAGAACATGGTGCATAGAGCACGGGTTTCAGATCGAGATGTTGTATTGGTGACGGGTGCTTCTGGGGGTGTGGGTTCCGCCTTGGTGCAACTGGTTAAGCGCCGGGGTGCCAAGGTGGTGGCTGTGGTGGGCAAAGCAAAAATGGAGGCCTTGTCTGATCTTAACCCGGACCAAATGATTCCCAGAGGTAGCGATCTACTGGAACAGTTGGGCGAGTCTAGTGTGGATGTGGTGATTGACAATGTCGCTGGAGAATCCTTCACGCAACTACCAAAAGTCATGCGTCGGGGTGGACGTTATGCTTCCTCTGGCGCCATTGCCGGCCCCATGGTGACCTTAGACATGCGGGATTTTTATCTCAAAGACCTCACTCTAATTGGATGCACCGCCTGGGATGAACCGGTGTTTCCAAACCTGGTGTCCTATGTGCAGGCGGGGGAAATACGCCCCTTGGTGGCCAAGACCTTTCCGTTGAGTGACATTGCTCAAGCGCAAGATGAATTTATGCAAAAACGGCATTTTGGGAATTTTGTGTTGCTGCCTTAGTCACTTCCTTCTGTTCAGCGGAACACTCTTTATTATATTATTTTTCAGATATTTAAAATATTTTTTTCAAGCTATTTCTAGTTTGATAGAACCGGATTTGATTGCACCTTCCTGCCGCCGGGTTTAGTGTGATCCTCCCACGTACACGACGCGGAGATAATAATAATGATAGATAATCCTTCTGCTCGGGCTGCACTTCTACTTATTGGACGAGTGTTGTTAGTGGCCATCTATGTCATCGGCGGTGTCGGAATCCTCAAGGGAGATGTCCCGGTGGATTACGCAGCCACCAAAGGTGTGCCGGCCGCACTTGTTTGGATTGGGTACGCCATCAAGTTCTTCGGCGGCCTC
>JBCCFQ010000318.1:0-5180 GCA_039029655.1 Pseudomonadota bacterium
AGCAGATTCTCGACGAGGCGGGACGACAGATGAGAATGTTTGGGTTTGGCGGCGTGAGTATTGGCAAAATCATGTCCAAGTTGGGACTGACCCACGGTGGTTTTTATGCTCACTTTAAATCAAAAGCAGCGCTATTTGATGCAATGTTGGGCCAAGACTTTGATTTTACGATACAACTGAATCGGCTTAAGAAGATTAAAGATTTAAGCGACTCCAATCGAGCGCTGTTAGCCTCAACTTACTATCTGGACCCAAGTAACTCTAGCAAGGTAGCACCCGCCTGTACCCTAGCATCCTCAACACAGGACGCTGCAAGACAAGGACTTAACTCAAGAAAGTCTTTTACAACCAGCTTTCGACGTCTGCTGGCCGAGTACCAGGATGCACTACCGGAAAAAACGGATGAGAGAAAGAGAAAGACAGCGTTAACAGCGCTTGCCACCTGTGTCGGTGGATTGGTACTCGCGCGAGCTCTGGCGGACAAGGAGCTTGAAGCTGAGCTTCTCAACGCCTGTAGCGACGAGGTCGTCCGACTAGTTCAGCCGACATAACAGTCGTTACCGAATTCTCGTACCTGAGGAATCGGCACCACCTAATGGGATGGCAACAGCGGCTGCAATATCCGTGCCCACTAAGAATTCTGTTAACCCATGGCGTGCACTCTGTTCCAAGCGGTTGCCATGAAACTTCATGCGATTGGCGGTCACTCTTAAATACCCAACGTGATTGTTTTGTCCGTCGAAGACCAACTTTACAAACACAAAGGACAGTGTGTTTCGGCCGGTGCGACGCCAGGTGCCATAGCCATCTCCACCGTTACAATTGAGTTCCAACAATCCTCCAGGACCCGTAAAGCCACACCCCTGACCCAGCCCCGGGACATAGCTACTCTCGTTCAGCAGAGTATTCGTCTCCGAAACAGTACCCAATGCATGGAACGTCAAGATCTCCTTAAAAGGAGGAGGTGGTGGAGGCGCACCATCTACAAAGGGAAATTCCACGTCTACGACCCAGGCGCCACCTGGGCCGGCGAAAAAGTAGTGTTCGTCGCCACCTGAGCTTGTATCGGACGCTAAAGCTGGATTGAATGTAGCTAGAAAAACCAACAAAAACAGACATCTAAGTCTTTTTATCATGGTCCACTATCCTTTTGATTGGTTTGCCTAGATGATTGCGCAATCCGTTGCAAAAATACGTCAGGATAGTCTGGTCAATAGACCTCACCCAAGTCCGGGGAGGCGAAACAGTCTTGCTGGGAACTGATTGAATTTCAAACTGAAAAAGGCACAACGCCGAGTTCAGTGATTCGGCTCTTGCTCACGGTCAAGTGGTTTGTTTGGCCGTGGCCGCAAATACCGCAGTGGGGCAGTGATCTTTGAAGGTTACTGTTTGGGCCCAGCCATCATCTCCCCTACACCCCACTGCAACCAGACCGCTTTGACGCCTGTCGCCTCGGCAATTACTGACACATAAGGGGAATATTGGGTAGTGGAATCACGACGAATTAGGTTGAGAAGGGCAAGCTTGTTAACCAAATCTTCACCCACAAGAGACTCACAGGCGGTCAGTAGCTCATGCTCCGACAAGCCAGCATTCTCCATCGCGGCAGCTATGCGATCTTGAAGCGTCGTACCCACCCAGTCCATCTAAAAATACTTCCCTCTAAAACCAAGAGGTTATTTCACCAAATGTCGGGGATTTTTTAGTTGTGACGATTCAGAAGCAGTGTTGGAACAATGTGACGGTCGTCACATAATCTCAGTGTCCGCAGAAGTAACAAGATTCAGTCACCAATGGAAAATTGGCTGAACCTAAAGATACCGGTGTCTGCCGCAGCAATACCCAAACTACCACGACCCATTTGATCATTTCCCAACGAACCAATGTTTCGATCGTTAACGAATAGTGTTACTTCACTCCCTTGCTCTACGATCTTCAATGTCACTGGTTGTTCCGGAGAGCCCTGTAAACTTGACTGCATACGTTGTTCAAAACCGTTCTCTCCACGGTAATGTAGATTGACCGTACCATTACCTCCCACGCTGAACAAAAAATACGATCTCGGTTCATCCTGAAAGCCATACAAGATGCCAGCCAGCGCCTCCGGCCCCGTTTCTAACAGTTGTGTCGTTACCGTTACGGTTCTCTTTGATTGATGATCCGGCTTCTCGTTAACGAAGTAGTATCGTAGGTCGCCGGGAGACTCCCGATTGATGAGTTGTATCCCCTGTTCTCCAGACGTCACCGTCCAGTTACCGCTTGGACCTGGCTGAATGATTTCTGCCAAGGGGCCCATGCTGGGCTCCGAAGCTCTCAGATTACCCGCCGCAGCGGCCGTGAGCAGGAAAATCGCTAATATTTGACGTTGCATTTTTTTCATTATTGAGCCCATCGAGTCTATGGAAAACCATCATCCCCTATGTAGGCGTAGTCAAAGGGCAAACGAGATCAGGCTAACTGAATTTTCTCTCATGGGCGTTCAAAGTGCCCTCCACTCTTTCTAATGCCTGGGTCATACGCTCCCCAATGGATGGGCCACCTGAAGTGGCGCTCACTAGCGTACCCATGTGAGCTGCACACAATACTTCCGCATCCGCCCATTTCGTAATCATCTCCTTGGCCCATCCACGAAATTCTTCGCTTGCACCGGTTTTTTTCTCCAGAGCCTTCGCCAGCGTGAGATGAAAGCTGGTTCTGTCCTTTAGCCCACACCAGCGTAAAAGACTTGGGTATCGTAGGTACATGAGTGTGTCGTCCACATAGAGGGCATTAGTATCTCGGTGATACACGAGTACTGAAGAGAAATGCACGTTCTCATTCTCGGAAATAAAATCTACACCACGAGGCACCGAAAATTCGAACACATCCGAAAATTCCTCGTGCAGTAATTTTTCGTTGGTACAGAGAGTCTGCCACGGTAGATGAGGAAACAACTTTTTATGACGCGCCGTCCCGTAGAGTTTTGCCTGTGGGTAACGCTGATGCATGTATTCTACGTGTATGGTGTGAAATGGATGCACATTCAATATCGCTTCTACATTGTCTCGACCCTTGGTTTGCTGATCTACATCCTCAGAAGCCGAGTCGGATAGAGTATATGAGTCCAAAAATATAAAGCTGTCATTGTGTCGGCGCACCAATGCCGACTGAGTACCTATGTCGATTGGACCAACTTTGAAAGAACCACGAATGTTCCAAAAGTCGTCCGATATCTTAAGAATCTTGCCAGTCACAACGATCTACCCCATGCAGCCTTCTTGCGAAGCCTAACCCGTGCGTGACTGCGGTCCTAGAGGGCCGCTTGCAAAAGGCCGATTTTTGATGTTTTGGGCTGGTGCCCTTTGTGGCCAAATGCGATCATGCACCGCGCAACACTTCAAACCCTGACAAGACAACATATCACTTCATGAGATTCGACTACATCATAGTAGGCGCAGGTTCCGCCGGTTGCATTTTGGCCAACCGACTGAGTGCCAACGGTAAGTACTCTGTAGCGCTTATGGAAGCCGGCGGCAGCGACCGAAATGTATTGATTCGCATGCCATCGGCATTTTCATACCCCATGAACATGAAGAAATATGACTGGGGTTACCTTTCCGAACCGGAACCAGCGTTGGACAACCGCCGAATTCGGTGCACCCGGGGTAGAGTCTTAGGAGGGTCATCATCCATCAACGGTATGGTGTTTGTCCGTGGCCATTCACGGGACTTTGATGAGTGGGCATCCACAGGAGCCACGGGTTGGACCTACGCCGATTGTCTACCGTACTTCAAGCGTCTTGAAGACTGGATGGGGTCTGGCAACACCTATCGCGGCAGCCATGGACCCATAGGTGTTTCCCGAGGCAACGACATGCGGCTCAATCCACTGTATCGTGCTTTTATCGACGCGGGTCAACAGGCAGGTTACCCGTACACAGACGACTACAACGGCGAGCATCAGGAAGGTTTTTCTCCAATGCAGATGAACGTCAGTAACGGAGTTAGGAACTCGACCGCACTTTGTTACCTGCATCCCATCAAGTCCCGCAAAAACCTTTCGGTGTTTTCCAATAGCTCCGTGACGCGACTGCTGTTTGAGAACAATAGCTGCTGCGGGGTTGAATACATCACGGGTACGCGCCGGGGTAAAGTCAAAGCGAGTCGGGAAGTGATTCTATGTGCGGGTGCCATTGGTTCTCCGCAGCTTTTGCAACTCTCAGGAATCGGCGAAGCAGAGTTACTCAGAAACCAAGGCATACCCGTCCTTAGCGAACTTCCGGGAGTGGGTCACAACCTCCAGGATCACCTGGAAGTATTTTTTCAATATATATGCAAAAAGCCCATAAGTTTGAACCGTCAACTGTCACTTTGGAAAAAAGCGTTTATTGGGCTTCAGTGGATATTGTTTCGAACGGGCCTGGGCAGTACCAATCACTTCGAGTCCTGTGCGTTTATACGGTCCAGTGAATTCAGGCAATGGCCTGATATTCAATATCACTTTTTTCCGGGCGCCATAAATTACGACGGCACCACAAGCTTTCGAGGGGATGGGTATCAGGTACATGTAGGACCAAACAAACCGCTCAGTCGCGGTCATGTTCGAATCAAGTCCGCGAATTGGAACGATTACCCAGAAATATTGTTTAACTACCTTCAACACGATCAAGACATCACTGACTGGCGCTCTGTTATCAGACTCACGCGAACAATCATGGAGCAACCAGCGTTTGATGAGTATCGTGAGACTGAACTTCAACCGGGCTTAGCGATACAGGATGACCAACAAATTGACGATTGGGTACGGCAAAATGTGGAGACGGCCTATCATCCCTGTGGTACCTGCAAAATGGGTAGCAAAGACGATAGATCCGCTGTTGTGAATCCCGACTGTCAGGTCTACGGTTTGGAACGCTTAAGGGTTGTTGATGCGTCGGTGTTTCCGACTATTCCAAATGGTAACTTAAACGCGCCGACAATGATGGTCGCGGAAAAAGCCGCTGACAGAATCCTCTCTAACAGCAACAATCAACCGTCATGAAGAAATGCAAGAACTGCGGTCACCCCTTAGAACTTGATTATTGTCCTTCCTGCGGCCAGAAGGATATTGACCTCACTCGCCCCCTGGTTGATTTGGTCCGCCAATGGTTTCACGAGTGGTTCGATCTGGATGGTCGCGCGTCGAAGACCATCAAGATACT
>JBCCFQ010000319.1:0-5166 GCA_039029655.1 Pseudomonadota bacterium
AAAACAAGTGCCAGACTTAGACCCCGCTCTCGTGGAAGACACCATTGTTGGCTGCGCAATGCCTGAGGGCGAGCAAGGGGCCAACGTTGCGCGGATCGGCGTGCTATTGGCAGGTTTACCCGATAGCGTTGCGGGTCTAACCATTAACCGGTTTTGTTCCTCGGGGCTACAAGCCGTGGCTTTGGCGGCTGACCGCATTCGTCTCGGCGAGGCCGACGTCATGATTGCTGGGGGTACGGAATCCATGTCCATGGTGCCCATGATGGGTAACAAACCCTCTATGAATTACTCCATTTTTGACGACGAGAATGTGGCGATCGCTTACGGCATGGGAATAACCGCAGAAAACGTGGCGTCAAAGTGGGAAGTTTCTCGTGAGGACCAAGACGCTTTTGCGTTTAATAGTCATCAAAAGGCCATGGCAGCAATTGAAGATGGGCGCCAACAGTTGGGCGTGGCACCGGTAACCACCCATGCGCATCTACCAAACCCCGACGGCACTGTGTCAGTTCGAGAGTTTGTGGCAGAAGTTGACGAAGGCCCAAGGGCCGATACAAGCCCAGAAGCATTGGCGAAACTTAGACCGGTCTTTCGCTTTCGTGGCAGCGTGACGGCGGGTAACTCCTCGCAAATGAGTGACGGTGCGGACGCGCTGGTTATGGTGAGTGAAAAGATTCTAAACAAATACAATCTTACGCCTCTGGCACAATTTCATGGTTTTTCTGTGGCAGGTGTACCTCCTGAAATCATGGGTATTGGCCCAATCGCGGCTGTGCCTAAGGCCCTCAAGTTGGCCGGACTCAATAAAGACCAGTTAGAGTGGATTGAACTCAACGAAGCCTTCGCAGCACAGGCTTTGGCTGTCATTCGTGACCTTGAGTTTAATCCCGAATTGGTAAACCCCTTGGGAGGCGCCATCGCATTAGGGCACCCACTGGGTGCCACCGGCGCCATACTTTCCACCAAGCTGGTACACAATCTGCGGGCCGCCAACAAACGATATGGCATGGTCACCATGTGTATTGGAACCGGCATGGGTGCCGCGGGTGTTTTCGAAGCCATCTAAGCGGGAAATCAAGAACTGAATCTTTTTCGGGTTCTCGTCCTTTAGAAGATGAGGGCCCGACCAGTTTTTGAAAACGATATAATATATCTCCACGCACCAAAAAAGTCGTTTTTAGGATAGTTCTCTTCCTCGACACGATATACGTGTCACCCCTAGTTGTGTCCTAACCACGATCGTGGTACAAATTAGCGCAACTGGATCTCGTAAACATGAGGGCGCCTATCGGTTTTTTCGTAGGCCAGGCTTCTAGTCACCGACATCCATTTGCAGATTTGAGCGCAACTCACAAATTACTGGAGCTCGTCCACAACAATGATGATGCTGTCCTCGGATGGTCGGGCTGACGAACGTGAAGGCTCACCACTACTCGATAGCTTAACCAAGCTAAACGTATTGCGACGTGCGCCGACGCAAGCACGCTCTGTCACACGAGTGCTAGCCATCCTTGAAACAGCTACAGACCTATGCGTTGAACTCGGTCCCGAGAATTTAAGCACCGCACTGATTGCTGAGCGTGTCGGGGTACCCATCGGCACCATATACCAGTTTTTTGAAAATGGCAGCGCCATCATTCGTGGCGTGGCGGTTCGTGTTAATGCCGTGGGCGAAGAAGTGATTCGTCAAGAATTATCGGAGTTTGACCCTGGCGAAGACTGGTTTTCGGCAGCGTCCAACGCCATCGATCGGGCCATTGATGTTTTCTTAGAAAACCCAGAGTTAATCAATGTTCTGCGAGCACTCAATCATTTACCCGAGTACCAGGAAGTGAATCGACGTGCCGTCGCTAGTTTAGTTGACGCATTTCTCAACTATCTCTCGCATTTAGGGATCACCGTGACCACAGAGCGGCGCCACATCGCACACTTTGCCCTCACAGTTGGTAACTTTTGCCACACCATGATTATTTTTGAAGGTGACAAAGAACATCAGGATTTTTTACGCGAACAATTAAAACTGTTGATCGCAAATTACTTACCCCAAGCCCTTGTGGTTAGCGGAAACACTCAACGCCGCGGAGAGGAAAAATGAATTGGACGGAAACCACGCTTCAACAAAGAGCAGCGGCGGCGCTGCACTATGCCAAGATGTCTGAAGCTGAATTGGTCAGGAGCTGCCAAAAACTGATTGGCAGTGAGTACGTAGACCAAAGGAAAATCAATCGCGTTATTACACCGAAAAGCGAAGTGAAGAACTCGGCCTTTGTGCCACTGATTGCAGAAATTACGGGTGTGCGAGCGGTTTGGTTGCAGTGGGGCGTGGGCGACATGCTCAGCACTGGCACTACCACTGAAACCGCCTCCGCCAAGACCGAGCAGTTGCTTGAACTCATCGACGACCTGAAAGAGGAATTATTGGAGCAAAAAACCACGGCCCCTGCATCCAGTTAAACTCGCTACATTTTGTAGTCAGCCACAATCTCATCCATCAGGGTGGCCATTCTCTGGTGGGTGTCAGCATCTGTATCCAAAAGCCGTGCCGTCAATCGAGCGGCGTTCAAGGCGGAAGGCGAAGACGCACACAGCATCGCTAACTCCATCTCATTGCTGGGCTCATCACTGGCCGCCCTCTCTCTGGCCACTTGCAAAGCTTCGTCGTTAACCTCGTGGCTCAACCAGCGTTGTTTCACTTCCATGAGATGCTCAAAACCCGCCATATCACCAAACCTGGGATTCGCGGTCTGTACCAACCGTAACGCGAAGTGATGCAAACAGGTTGAAGCATCAAATCGATCCGTGACCAATCGATCGCCGTTTTCGCAGACTTCCACCTTTAGCAGTAGCTCCCCTGACGCATCCGCGAGAGCTTCAAAGGCTGTGTCAAACAAGGTCTTGTCGTTGACGTGCGTGCAAAATTGATCTTTTTCGTTACAGTCAGAACAAAAACACCACATTTGTCGCATAGCACCACCACCAGAGATGTTGTACCACTGTAGTGGTATATCATGCTAGTATATAAAAAGGCAAGGGAAAATGGACTAAGGTGCTGAAACTAATTGGAAAACGGGAACAATGAATCTAAACAACGTACCAACTTTGGGTTTGGAAATCACAACTAAGATGATGGGGAAACAACTTATGGTTGCGAAACAATTGGTACCGGACCTGGAAAAAGACTGGTTTCATAGACTTTTATCCGTCCAACCGAAAGTTGACTTAAAGGAGCTCGCCAAGTCCGTTGGCGTCTCTATGGAGTCAATCCGAAAATGGCTGAATGGTGGCGGCGTATCACGGGACAATCTCGCCAAGCTACTAAAATACTTTGACACTGATTTTGACGCGCTAAATGACCGGGCATCATTTCCGTCACAATTGGAAAATAAATGGCACCAGCTACCCACCAAAATGCAAAATCATTTGATGGCGCAAATTGATGCTCAGCTGAAATTCCAACAGCAGAATCCGTTGCTTACATCCAGTATGTTCCCGGAGCTTGCTGCTCGGAACAAACTCTGCGCTATGCCAAACCTGCCGGATCGTGTCGCCAATTCCACGATGACAATGATCATGATTGTGGATCTTGAAGGCACCATCCACTATGCCAATGATGCGGTTAAGCGCGCTTTGAGCGGGAAAAGCCACCGCGAACTGGTTGGGTCCCATAAAAGAGACTGGTGGCCTTTAGACTGGGAGAGATGCACAGAAATCGATAGAGACATCTGTGCTGAAGGGGAACCAAGAGACTACTTGTTCACAATGCACGTTACGGAAGACGAAACCGTGCACACCTATATGCGCACGGTACCGTTAATGAACTCTGAAGGAGAGTACTCACACGTGATCAAGTACGTTTTTGATCTGGAGCAGCCTCTAAAAATGCTTAAGGAGGCAGATCCAGTATTTGTGCCTATTTAACACCTCCTCCGGGGGCCCTGATTTTTAGGGTCCCTCTCTTTTTCGTCTAGGTTTCTAGATACTTTTGTACGCAAACTTCAAGAGCATCCAAACCGGCTCGAACATGATCATTGGGCGAGCCAATACCAAGACGAATGTATCCGTCCAGACCAAACACTGTTCCGGACAATGTCAACACGCTGTGATCGTTGCGTAGCGTATCAGTCAATGGGTCGGCCGCCACTGGGAGGTCATACTGGATAAAACCCATACCGCCTGCCTTTGGCGGTGTGTAGTTGCACCACGCTCTCTGCTCAATCCATTGGGTAAGATAGGTCCGGTTTTCTCTTAGGATCGCTTTGCTGCGATCCAACACCTGTTGCCGCCGCGTGGGCTCTAACACCAAGGTGGAAATATACTCACTCATGGAACTGGTGGTAATGGATGTGTAGTCCTTTGCAGACCACGCAGAATACACGTCAGCCTTCGGCCCCATAAGCCATCCCACCCGTAAACCCGGTAAGGCCAGGGACTTTGACATTCCGGCGCTCACAAACACTCGAGGGGATAAATCCGCAAAGGATGGCGGTTCTTCCTGGTCCAATTCCGAACCGCGGTAGATTTCATCCACATGCAGAATCAAGTCCTGCTGGTCACACAATCGAATCAATTCATCCTGCTCTGCACGAGACAAAAGTGCACCCGTTGGGTTGTTGGGGTTGCACAAGGTAACCATACGGGTGTTTGGCGTAACCGCCTGCGCCAATGCCGTCACATCCAAAGACCAATCCTGAGGGCTTAACGACACTTCTTTCACCGTCACGCCCAACGCCTTGGCAAATCCCCAAATCTGAAGGTAGTTTGGTACTACCACTATGATCTCGTCACCCGCTGATAGCTGACTCAAAACCAAAATCAGATTGGCTTCTGCGGAACCGTTGGTTACAACCACGTGCTCTTCGGTACGATCACGATAGAGATTGGCAATGGCGCTGCGTAATGCCGGGGTACCATTGGTATAACCATAGCCGAGCTCTATCCCTTGTAAATACTCAAGCTCGCTAGCGCTTAGTAACTCACCAAGTTTGTAAGGATGAACGCCACTGTCTGAAAGATTGTATTCAACCTCATTCTCATAAAGAGATTGAATACGCTCTAGTCGGAACTCTTCTAAGTCCACTGACTACAGTTCCTTTAGTACGGCATCCAATGTGTCTTTCGCATCACCAAACAACATACGAGTGTTGTCCTTGAAGAACAATGGATTTT
>JBCCFQ010000320.1:0-5153 GCA_039029655.1 Pseudomonadota bacterium
CCGTTCCGAGTCTCGTGACGGTACTGTAAAGGGCTACGTGGCCAAAGGTAGATGCGCCCGCCAAAATAGCAAGCGCCTACGAGACTGAAACCTAGCGCTGTACAGGCAAGCGCTCACTGGAACACGTTAGCTACGTACAAAAATCAGCCCTTTGTCTAGGGATCCAGCCTGACAATTTACGTCAGTTTTGAACCCAGTACGTCACTAATAGTTTCAATAGCTTGCGCCAATTTCGCTGTGCTGCAACATTTTTTTGCCCACGGACCTTGACAGTATGGGACCATTGGGATATTGTGCATCGCATCAATATTGTTGCTTTGCCGCATTTTAACTTTTGACAGGAGAAAGACATGTACTCTGAATGGATTAGCAATACCACCAAATACACCAAAGATGGTGTTGAGCGAGCCGCGAACCTGGTTGAGTCAGGCGTAACCCCCGTAAACTATGTCGTGAACACCGCTATCCGTTTGAGCGACATCGCAAACCACAGCGCAAACCGTTTCTTGGAGCATCAGCGCGACATGGCGATTGGCACCGTTGAAGCCAGCGCCCATCGATTGAAGGTTGCCGCTTCTGCTTCTGGCGTGCGTGAGCTGGTGAAAGACCAAGTTCAGTTGATTCCAGCTACCCGTGATCGCATCAAACAAGACGCAAGCAAAGCTTGGGGTATTGTGTTGGAAACCCTTGATGAGCTTCGTACTTTGTTTTCGGACGGCGCTAAAGGTCTAAACCAAACCGCTAAAACCGCTAGCAAAAAAGCGTCTAAAACCGCCGCTAGCGCGAAAAAAGCAGTTAAAAAAGCAGCTAGCGCTTAATCCTTAAGGTTCAGCTTGTTTTTCGAAACGCCCTCCGTTGTGAGGGCGTTTTTTTATGGTCAATATCAATTCCAAATTCAAAAGCCGACGCTATAATACCCGCCACACACAATCTCACCGGCGGGGCAAGAATGACGTCTTCCAACCAAGAATTGAATAACTGGGTGGACTCGGTAGCGCAACTGACTGAACCCAATGATATTCATTGGTGTACAGGTACAGAACAAGAGTATCAACAGCTGATTGAGCAAATGCTCGCTGACGGCACCTTGTCTGAGCTAAATCAGAGTACAAATCCAAATTGTTTTTTGCATCGATCGGATCCAACAGATGTGGCGCGCGTCGAACATCTCACATTCGTTTGCAGCAAGAACGAAGAGGACTCAGGCCCTAACAATCACTGGATGGATCCGGAAGAGGCCCACAAAAAAATCGACGCTTTGTTTGAAGGCGCGATGAAAGGTCGAACACTGTATGTCATTCCCTATTGCATGGGCCCCATCGATTCTCCCCTGTCCCGTTGCGGTGTTGAGATAACCGATAGTCCCTATGTGGTTGCGAACATGAAAATCATGACCCGCATGGGTGATGCGGCTCTCAAACGAATCGAGCGGGATGGGAAGTTTGTGAAGGGCCTCCACTCAACGGGTGATCTAGATCCTGACCGGCGCTTCATCATGCATTTTCCTGAAGAACTTACCATCAAAAGCGTTGGCTCTGGTTATGGTGGAAACGCATTGCTGGGTAAGAAGTGTCACGCGCTTCGTATCGCAAGCTACCAAGCTCGCCAAGAGGGCTGGTTGGCAGAACACATGCTCATCTTGGGCGTGGAAAGCCCTGCGGGCGATGTTAGCTATGTGGCGGCCGCCTTCCCTAGTGCCTGTGGCAAAACAAATCTGGCCATGTTGGTACCGCCGGAGTCACACAAAGATTGGAAAATATGGACAGTCGGTGATGATATTGCCTGGCTACATCCAGGCGAAGATGGTCGACTCTGGGCAATCAACCCGGAGGCAGGTTTCTTTGGCGTTGTGCCAGGGACGGGCCCCGACACCAATCAACACGCCTTTGAAATGATCAAGGAAAACACGATTTTTACCAACGTGGCCACCACACCAGACGCACAGCCCTGGTGGGAAGGCAAAGGTGAAGGTAAACCGGCTTTGGATTGGCAAGGACAGACTTATTCCGGCGAAGGCAAGGCTGCCCATCCAAACTCTCGTTTCACTGTATCTGCAAAACAAAACGGGGCGTACTCGCCAGAAACCGAGAATCCCGCTGGTGTGCCCATTTCGGCCATCGTTTTTGGTGGCCGTCGAAGGGAAGTTGCCCCCTTGGTTTATCAGGCGAAAGACTGGCTGCATGGTGTTTTGGTTGGAGCGGGCATGGCCTCCGAAACCACCGCGGCCGCCATTGGCGAAGTGGGCGTAGTTAGGAGGGACCCAATGGCCATGAAGCCATTCTGCGGCTACAACTATGGTGACTATTGGCAACATTGGCTAGATATGGGCAAGGGTTTAAGCAATCCGCCCAAGGTATTCCACGTTAACTGGTTCCGCCAGGACGCCAATGACAAATTTCTGTGGCCCGGTTTTGGCGAGAACTTACGAGTACTTACTTGGATTCTCAACCGCTGTGACGATAGCGTGGAGGCTGAGGAAACCGCCATTGGCTTCTTACCAAAACCCGAATCGGTCAACACCCAGGGACTGGATATTAGCGATCAGACCATGCAGCAATTGTGCTCCCTTGACCAAGCGCAATGGCAAAGCGAAATTCAGTCCATTCAAGAGTATCTGGAATCCTACGGCTCAAGACTACCAACCGCTTTAGCGCAAAGGTGCCAACAGGTGGTGGATGAACTTAAGGGCTAGGAGTTGTTAAGCTAACTTTTGACGGAAAAGTAAATCGCGTGGGGTGAATCGGGTTGAACGACCTTGCCCAGCCCAATGAAACCCTCACCCTCGAGTCGTAACGAGTCACGGCGCACGAACAATTCTTGTCCTTTATTGTTGAGTATGAATGTGCCGTTTGTACTTTCATCGATGATTCGGATCTTGCCTCTAGTCAATTCCACCCTGCAATGGAGTCTGGAGATAAGATGGTTGTTCACCACCAGATCATTGTCATCTGCACGACCAAGATGCACCACCGGCTTTGACTCATTCAAAACCACTTCCTGATTCTTGTAGCGCAGGGTTAACTCGCCTTGATCGCTGTCGCCTTCCCAGGATAGAGACGGCACCATGCTAGTGATGTCTTCCCGCTTCCACAAAACCTCGAACAGAGCAATCTCATCTTTTTTACCCTTGACGGGTGCTAGATCAATCTGACGGGTTGCCGATTGCCATTGCTCGGATAATCGATTCACGGTGCTGAGGGTCGTAATAATCTGTCCGGACTTGGCTTGGCTGGTCATTCGGGAGGCGGTGTTGACTGCATTACCGAAGACATCATTGGGCTCGACAATGGCGGGGCCATAGTGACAACCTATACGAATTGATACCGGCACATCATCCACTACCAGTTCGTCGCTGATGGACTCCTGCATTTGCGCCGCCGCATCAATGGCGTCATCCACGGAGACAAAGGTAGCCATCACCTCATCCCCCATGGTTTTTATAACAGTTCCATTATGTTGCTGGGTGGCGGAGGTCATGACTTCGACACAATAGGAGACCGCGTCTCGGGCTTTTGAATCTCCCAAAACATCATATAACTTGGTGCTACCGACCACGTCGGCAAACAAGATGGTTAGTTCCTTTTCCTCGCCCATTTTCACCACGAAGACCCAACTCCAAGGATACGGTCTGATTTGTTACCAGCGCCTGAGATTGGCTGCCGTAACTTCCTTTTAGCGAGAATTGTACATAATGAGTGAGTCAGTCTCACCCTTTTTGACCGACATCCCGGTAAATTTCCTTGAGATATTTGTAGCTTACGGGCTATCTCTCGGCCACTAGATAAGTAATCCAGGCCGGATCGGCCTCTCCTTCCTCCACAGGCTCCCACTCGCCGTTCCCTTCGCCGTCGTCATCGGTGCCTTCCCAGTAGACCGTAGACTTTGAGAAACCGGCTTCCGCCAGCAATTCCCGCACTTCCGGAAGACTCCAAAGTCGCCACTCATAGGTGAACGCATTCTTCATTTTGGAGCCATCTGGGAACTTAAAGTGGATATGGGTCCGCATATGGCCACTGACGGGGTCGTATTTTGCCTGATGCCAGATATAGGTAAATCCGTCGAGCTTGGTCTTCTCTTTGCATTCATCGTAAGCTTCCATACCACCAAAAAGATCCAGCATAAGCAGCCCATCGTCCTTAATTGCAGCTCGGGCCTTCTCAAAGTACTCGCGAAGCTCATCACGGGTCTTGAAAATCCAGTAACTAAAATTAAACGCTACCAACAAATCAACCGGATCAGTCGTTGCCGTCAGGACATTGTCCTCTAAAAGTTTGATCCGGGCTTGTTGATCGGCGTCCAAACGCGCCACATTTCTATTGCGGCCCCAAGTCAAGACCTCTGGATCAAAGTCCACACCAACCGCCGTGTGTTCGCCGTGTCTCGCCACCCAAGCGCAGCTAGCAGCGGCCGTGCCACAAAAGTCTTCTCGCAAACTCAATGCTTTTCGACCAGTAACTTTGGTGAAGGTCTCGTCTAGGAACACGACCTCATCATCAACGGCTTGAACGGACTTTTCATAAAGCTCATGGCGATCGGCCACGTCCGCCATGGTGAGTTTTTCATTCTGTTTCAAGTTCGCCGACATCGCATATGTTCCTTAGGGTAATGAGGTAATGGTTTTGCAAGGCGGGTATTGTAGACGCTCTAATTGCGTAGCGCACCTATTATATAGGCGCATTTGCATCCCGTCTGACCCGCAGACTTTTACCTAGTGCTGACTTGAAGCGCTTATACTAATTGAGTATCCATCTTGTCCAAGGCCTGCTCTACCACAGCAAAGTCATGGTCTGACTGACGACCTGCCAGGGTCAGTGCTCTGCGCCATGATTTTGCGCCAGGTTCACCTTGAAATAACCCAAGCATGTGCCGGGTGAGCCTTTTTAGCGGCACACCCTCCTGTTGCATTCTGACAGCGTATTCTTTTAGCCCGTAAACAACGTCATGGCGGCTTTTCTTTGGCCCCTCTTTAGCGAAGAAACGACCATCAACGTCGCTGAGAATATATGCGTTTTGGTAGGCAGCACGACCCAGCATAACCCCGTCAACATGATGAAGATGGGTTTCTGCATCGTCTAGACTCGTGACGCCACCATTAAGCACAATTGTTAGATCAGGAGTACTCTTCTTTAACTCATAAACTCTAGCGTAATTCA
>JBCCFQ010000321.1:0-5144 GCA_039029655.1 Pseudomonadota bacterium
CCCCAGTTCCAGTGCTATACGCCAAAGAGTAAAAAGCCCACGCGAATGCCACGCCTGCTAGAAATAGGGTAGGCAATGGATTCAAACAACGCCGCCATCACTAAGTAGATCAACACTATGCCTAAAAGAATGTTGATCAGCATCGCTTGTTGAGTTTCGTCTTGGCGCTGAAATCCTCGACCGAACTTCCAAGAGTACCCCGGCGGAAGCTCATAGTTTTTCATGATGCCTTCCACGATGGGTTTCATGTCTTCGAGCGATGTATCCTCAGCTAAGTTCGCCATAATTGCCATGGCGGTTTGCCGGTCCATGCGTTGAATGGTCTGGGGTCCACGGGAGACTCTAAACGTGGCCACCGAGCCCAGCAGTACCCGTTCTCCAGAGGGCGCATACAACGGCAGGCTGCCAAGGTCTTCAATGGACTGTCTGTCGCTGTCTCTAAAGGTAACCCTGATATCCACTTCACTGGTTTGACCGCGGAACTCACGCAGCCTGTCTCCACGCATAGCGGTGGCAATGGTGCCAGCGATCTCTTCTGTGCTCATACCCCATTGTGTCGCCCGTTCTCGATCCACCACCACCCGAACTTCTCTTTCGCCTGCGGTTGCATCCAGACGAACATTTTCTAGACCTTCAACGTTGTCCAGTACGGAAGCGATATCTAGGCTGAGATCGGTGAGTCGTTCGGTTGAGTCACCCATAATCTGCATGCTGAACCCTTCACCACCGCCGGTTTGCTCCCATTGAAAACTTGGTTTTCCGATAATGATCTGGGGCAATTCTTGCTTGATTTCCTCCATTATGAGTTTGGCTGACTTGGTGGCCTCTTTTTTGTCCTTAAGCAGAATTGTCGAAATTGCTTCGTTGGCTCGGTAGTAGCTATAAACCGCCACGATGTCCCAGCGTTCCTGATTGGAGTAGAGCACTTCTTCAACTTCGTCCACCGCTGCTTCAACTCGTTCTAAGGAGAAGTTGCCTTCAATGTGATAGGGCAGGTACAAACGCCGGGAGGCTTCCTGAGGGAACGCATCGAAGTGGACAAACTGCATTGCTCCAAAGCCGCCGGCTATCAGGAAGACAATGCCCATAAAAGTCTTCCAACGGTGCCTAAGACTCCAATCGAGCCCAGCAACGTATTTGTCGGTCAGCCAAAGCATCAACCTTCCTTCACTTCCAGGCTTGGGCGGCTTTAGCCGGGTTGCCAGCATGGGGATTAGGGTTTGGGAAATGACCAATGATGCAATCAATGCCACGGATATGGTGATAGCCACATGGGTAAGAAAAACCATGATGTCGGTTTTTTCACCAAACAAGATGGGCAAGAACACAGCGATGGAGGTGACGGTGCCAGCTAGTACGGCAAGCCATACTTCCTTCACTCCGAAGACTGCGGCCTTTTTTGGTTCATCCGGATACATTTGTCGGTATCTGAAAATACTTTCGGTCACGACAACGGAGTTGTCCACCAGCATGCCCACGGCCAGCATCAAACCCATCATGCTGAGAATGTTTAGACTCAAACCGGCGAAATACATCACCCCGAGAGTAATTAGCAAAGAAAACGGTACCGACAAGGTGACGATAAGGGTGGGCGTCAGCTGTCTTAGGAAAAGATACAACACGCCGATTGCCAGTATCGCGCCAATGAGACCGGCGTTTAACAAATCCCCTAATGACTGTTTTATACCAGTAGCCTGATTGTCTAGATCAAAGATCTCGATACCCCGCATTTGCGGTAATTCACCAATCTTTTTGACCTCTGCGCTGACCCGATCGGCAACATCTACCAAGTTGGCGCCAGTGGTTTTCTTGACACTCAGTCCGATGGCGTAAGTGCGGTCTAGGTGTCGTCCATGGTCCCGCTCGGGGCTTCGTAACTCCACGTTGGCAATGTCCTTCAGCCTCACACCTGCGTCACTGACGATAATGTTTTCTATGTCAGCCAGGGCTTTGAATTCCCCCTGAGGTCTCACGCTAAAGCGTTGTGAACCATCAGTGAGTAGGCCGGCGCTGACAGAGAAATTGCTCTTTTGCAACAATTCCGACAGCTCGTTGACGTCCACATTGTGGGCGGCGATGCGGTCGGCGTCTAACAAAATGCGAATTTCGTTTGGATAGACACCATGGAGTTCGACTTGAGAGACGCCTTCTAGACGTTCGATACGTCGCTTGAGTACCCGGTCGAGCATGTCATAGGAGTCTCCAAGATCCTGATCACTGGAGATCCGAAGGTCGAGTATTGGCTCGTCGCTAAGGGACCCGGAGAACACCAGAATGCGCTCTAAGTCCTCGGGAAGTTTGTCGCGAATCGCATCGATTTTACCCCTGGCATCGATACCTACTGCTCCCATTTCTTCGTCCCAGCCAAACTGCACCCAGATCTGCGCTTCGTTTTCACGGGACCAAGAGCGCATCAAATCAACACCGCTGAGTGTCGCGAGGGCTTCCTCCACGGGTCTTGTTATGGATCGTTCGATTTCCTCAGGCGTGGAGTTGGGGTAGGGGATTTGTACAAAAATCCCAGGGAACTCAATGTCGGGAAAGTACTCTAGGGGCAGCAAGCGAGTCGCGATAACGCCAACCAATGCTAGGGCCAAAAACACCATTGTTATTGTGATGGGTCTGCGTAAAGAAAACTCTGTGTGTCGCATGGCTACCCCCTAGCTTGCTACTGTTTTGTCTCTGTCCATAAGCGAATACACCACTGGTATGACGATGAGTGTCAGCAACGTGGACACCAAAAGACCGCCAATCACCGTGATAGCCATAGGAGCCCGTACTTCGGCGCCTTCACCAAACCCGATGGCCATGGGCAATAGTCCCAGTGCGGTTGTTAACGTGGTCATCAAAATGGGTCGTAGTCGCGCGTTACCAGCTTCTATCAAGGCGTCAAACTTGGTTTGGCCTTGGGTGCGCAACTGATTCACAAAGTCCACCAACACAATGGCATTGTTAACAACGATACCGGCCAACATAATGATGCCGATGAACGCCACCACGTTTAGTGTGGTACCGGTAATGTATAAGGCAAAGATTGCACCCACCAAAGCCAAAGGAATAGTGAATAAAATGACAAATGGGTGAATCAGTGACTCAAACTGGGAAGCCATTACCAGATACACCAAGAAGATCGCCATGGCTAGGGCAAACTGCATGGACAATATGGATTCTTGCATTTCCTCGCTTTGTCCCGATACTTGGGTTGCGACACCTCTAGGCATGGGAACAGTGGATAGAGTTTGTTCCAGCTCTTGTACCGCGCTACCCAGGTCACCGAAGGCCAAGTTAGCGGTGATCAATGCCACCCGCTCTTGGTCAAGACGGCGAATTTCCGCAGGTCCCGCTTCGATGTTGATGTCTGCCACAGCGTCTAACGTCACAGGTCGATCACTTGCGGGGTTGATGATGAGTTGACTGATTTCAGCTACCGAAGAGTTTCGCGTATCCACGCTACGGACCAATACGTCGATCTTTCGGTCACGCCAGGTGTAACGAGTGGCCACATCTCCGCGCACATTGCTGACTACCGTATCTGCCACGTCTCTGACCACCAGCCCTAGATTGGCGGCGCGATCGTGATCAAATAAGATTTGGACCTCGGGGTTTCCGATTTCCACACTGGATCGGATGTCAACAAAGCGGTTGGAGTCCTCCATAAGCCTAACGATTTGCTCACTTACCTCGCTAAGTCGTTCCAAGTCGTATCCGGTCACCTCAATCTCTAAGGGTGCGGAGACATTCAGCAGGCTAGGGCGACTGAACTCATATTGGATGCCCGGGATGCGCTGGAAGTCTTCCCGCAGTTGCGCCATGGCGCGATCTTCGTCTGCCCGAGTGGCACCGGGTTTTAAAGTGATGTTGAGCGTACCTGAGTGTTCGCCAGCGTCCACCGGATTGGCGTCTAAACGGTTACCGGTACCGGCTACAGAGTATGCGGTTTCTAGGTTAGGTAGCCTTTGGGCTGCCGACTGAGCTGCGCGCATTGCGAGGTCTGTTTGCGCCAATGGGGTACCCGGTTGCAGTCGTAGGTCCACAATGAATTCGCCCTGGGACAGTTGGGGAATCAACTCCATCCCTAGTCGGGGTATCAGGGAAACGGCGCCGGTCAATATGCCGCCTGCCACCAGCAAAACAACCAGACGATTGGTCAATGACCATCTCAGTGACGGCGCGTAAACAGCTGCCGCCGTTTCGTACAACTTTTGGAAGGCCACAACGAAGGGTGTAAGTAGCCACCGAAAGAGTTTACCGATCAATGCAAACAGTTTAACGCGACCGGTGTGGATACCGGCAGCAAGTTTCGTAAACCAACCCACTTTTTCCGGAGTCTTTTGCGCATCCGCCGTAAATCGCTTCTGTTTTCCTGCAGCAAGCATTGGAATCAGAGTTAGGGCAACCAGTAGAGAGAACAGTAGCGCAAAGGTCACGGTCAGCGCTTGGTCTCTAAACAGTTGACCGGCGATACCGCTGACAAACACCATGGGGAAAAACACGGCCACTGTGGTTAGGGTCGCCGCCACGATTGCGGTACCCACTTCGCTGGTACCGGTCTGAGCCGCTTCTAGATCAGGTAGTCCTTGCTCCTTTTTTCTCACGATGTTTTCCAACACCACGATGGCGTTATCTACCAGGAGGCCTACCGCCAATGCGATACCTCCCAATGACATGATGTTGAGACTGAGTTCGCTGGCATACATCAACACAAAGGTGCCGATAATTGATACGGGAATGGCCAGGGCAATGACAAAGGTGGAACGAGCATCTCTCAAGAAAAAGTACAATACCGCTACAGCCAGAAGCACACCAAACAAACCCGCCCAGCCGACCTGACCGATAGCGCTGGAGATGAATCCCGATTGGTCATAGACAACCTGTAAGTCCATGTCGTCTGGCATGGTTTCTTTGATGGCTTCCACGCGAGCTTTGACTTTTTCAGCAACTTGAACCGTGTTGGCATCCCCTTCCTTATAGACCGCAAGTTCCACGGACTCGACGCCGTTAAGGCGAGTAATCGCTTGACGCTCTTTTTCCCCTTCGGCAACGGAAGCTACGTCTCTTAGATAAACCGGTCGACCCTCAGGTGTCGAGATAATGGTATTGGCGAACTCGGAGACCGACTGATACTCGTTAATGGTACGAACCAG
>JBCCFQ010000322.1:0-5143 GCA_039029655.1 Pseudomonadota bacterium
ATTGAAAAAGACCGCAATATCCAATTAAACTTGCAGACGCTTTGACAACTACGCCGTACACCTCTATCCCGCTGTTTTCAGCGTATTCGCGCAGCCGGTCCGACAACCAATTGCTGACTTCATTGGCGTTCATAGCACCGTCAATACTGGATTCCATTACACGAGCATCACCCAAGAGAGCGAGCAAGTCGCTGGTGTCCGACGCGTTGAATCGCCTCAAGAGCAGTCGATTTGTTTCGAGGATAGCTGAGTTCAACTTGCGGGTTCTTGAGCTTGAGGACAATGTCAGTGTCTGCTGAAGGCGTGAATGAACTATACGCCGGTCTTAAGTGGCCGAGTCGGGCAGTACCATCGAGATTACCGAAAGTGCCAGTAATACAGCCATTGTAATGTTGAATATTTGCAGCTGTTGCTGACTGCGTAATATTCGTTGCAAGCCCGCTCCCAAAAACACCCACGCGGACATACTCATGGATCCCATCGTCAAAAAGCCTGCGAGAATTATGAGTAAGTTGGTACCGAGGTTCTCAGGCGTTGTAAAAGTAGCAATCGCCCCAATTGCCATAATCCAAGCTTTGGGGTTTAGCCATTGGAATAAGGCGGCTTGGAAAAAAGTAAACGGTTTTTGCGTACTGGTGTCTGCGTTGGGGTTGCTGGCATTCGCTATCTTCCATGCAAGAAAGAGCAAGTAGGCTATTCCGGCTACTTTGATGACTTGGTGGATAAGGGGGTACTGAAGGAATATTGCACCGAGCCCTAAGCCGATACATGCCACCATTGTTGGGAACCCAACGATAATGCCAAATAAGTGAGGCAGCGTCTTCTTAACACCATGGTTCAAACCCGAGGCGAGCAGCATGATGTTGTTTGGCCCCGGGGTAATCGATGTAACCAGACAAAATATAAAAATGGGAATAAGTGCGTCCAAGGCGCCACAATCCTTAACATGTGGGTTGTAAGAATCAATCTAGCGAACATAGGCTCTCGTAGAGCGCAGTGTGTCGCCCGGATAAAAAGGATATCGTAGAATTTGAATAGTTTTGAGCGTTTTTGATTTAGGTTCGATACTCAGGAAAGTGTACGTGTATTTGGAATGTAGCTGAGGCTTTGCCGAGCGGGTTACGTTTGGTGTGCATCACAAAACGGAATAGGGGCGCGTTTTGGGTTGAGTGAAGTGGCTTCGAATAGTCCTTGTGCGGGGCCGCTAGAGCAAAACCTGTCAAGCAGACTAATTCATTGGTCCTGCTTAAAATTGTTTGAATTCAGAGCACCCAGATCATGAGCGGTAGGCTCATAGGGCTTGCCCGTGTACAGACTGGATCTAAATCGATAGTGAAATGTAATGACCCCAATCAGCGGCAGCAGTATCAGAAATGCACACCAAGCTATCTTGCTCTTGGTAGAGATCGGTGACTTAAGCGTATTCACCGCAGGGACGATGATCAGCAATAAGTGAAATACGCCAAGTACCGCAAGAACGCCGATAAGTGCTTTATCCATTTGAGCGGCCAACAACGGAGCTAGGTCGCTATTGTACAACCTTTTTTGAGTTCCTCAGCACTGGGAGCCTCGAACCGAGGCTCAATGAAATCAAACATCATATCCGTCACTTCAAATGAGTAGAGCTCAGGGTCTTTGTCGGTGTTTCGTTGCTTAACTCGCTGTCGCCGGGTGTTCACATCGGCGTCGAGAAAATGGATCTCCGCATCAAAGCTGAGCATTTCGCCCTTACTAACGAAGTAAGCGCGTTGCTCTCCAGTGGTGAATCCGAGATCCAAAATCACATTGCCGTCGAGTTCGAGTATTTGCTGACAGAGGTTCCAAATTTGTTCGTAGCAACGTTCAAGGCGTTCGCTAATCCAGGCAAAGTCTAGAGATGTCATGTCTTTCGAATACAACGTTTGCATCCACTGATCAATCGAGAACCTAACTGCACCGATTTCATTCGCCAGCGAAATTGCGTAGGTAGTTTTTCCGGCACCCGTCGGGCCGCAAACTAGAACGAGTCTTGCCATAACACTTTAGACCTGGTTGTAAAACGGTTGGAATTTCAGTTGAGCCGTCAAGAGGGATCGCTACTTTTCCCTGCAACAAAACACAAAAATCGGTTGCACCAGTTTTGCAAATCTACACGGATTGAAACAGGTCGACATTTTCACTGATATAAACCATCAGCTTGTCTGCATCTTTCTCTTCTACCATTCCCGCAGCGATATGGCTGTGAATGTAAGCCACGACAAATTGAAACAGCACATCGTCCTTGGTTTTTGGGTCGATTTCAAAGTCAGCCTGAACACCGGAGACGGCCGTACTAAACATAGTGTCTCGCATCCCAACATCGTCGATGCCTCGGCGCTCGGCGGCGATCAGGGGCGCTAGGGTATACAGGTCGTTGACTTGAGCAAGTGTGGTACTCCCTGAATTAAAGAGAGTGGCAGCCTGCTCAAATGCAGACATCACGTCTTTAAGCCAATGTCTTTTTCTGTGCAGTTCTTTTCGGGCTTTCACTGGCAGTGATCAACCTCGTTTGGGCTAGCGACTATACAAGTTTGGAATCGGAGATCAACACTATTCGTATTGTTCGCCAATTGAGCAAATCGAGTTGCCCGTTTAGCCACCGATTTTCTGCTGTCGCTCTGGAGTCGATCTAAATGAGGGGCCAGCCAGGATCTGAGCTTTGAATCTTCTTTGGACCAATGGGTTAGAGTTTGCATCGTGTTATTCAGCACAATCCAATCCTGGTGAAATTCAAGATTGTGCTTCAGTATTTTCTTTGCCTGTCTTTTTTGCGTAGCACTCATCAATGGTGCAAGCGTTTCGAACAACACTGCGAGAGTCCATTGAGTGGACGCTTGGTCAATTTTTGCAATCGTGTTTAGTAGCTTGTCGATGTAGGGCACTAACCATTCAGGGTGCTCGTTAGACACTCTTCGTACGCCGTTGGATGTTCTCAAGCGAACAACCTCGTCGTCGCTAAAATAGCAGTAATACAGCTCATCAAATCTCTCCCGGTCTGCGAGAACGATGTCGACGACCTCAATTGTGCGCCCCAAAGAATTGGGGTGGCCGCCTGTCAACATCTTTTCAAATGATTCGGGTACCATTTTAGGGTGCGTGCTGCGTTAGATCAGACGCTCAATCATAACGGATGGCGAGTGGAGAAGTTTCCGAATGCACAGAGCTCACCGTTCGGAAGGGGATTCAATTCCGTAGACGAGCACCCGTTTGGCGTAAATTTCAGTCTCACTTTCAAGCGATTGTTTGAGCCGCTCGGCGACTCGAATAGATGCCTGGTTTTGTGGGTAGATGAGACTGATTACATGGGTTTGTTTAAGTTCGTTGAACGCATAGCTAAGCGCTGAAGCCGCGCCTTCGGTCGCGTACCCGTTGCCCCAATAGTCCTCTCCCAAGAGCCAGCTCAATTCAAATCCCGGCCAGCCCTCTGGATTGATAAATCCAATCCGCCCGATCAACTCTCCGGTTGATATCAGCTCTACACCCCATACACCATAGCCTCTCAAACCCCAATGACCCAGGAAGTAGGCCACATCAGCCCAGGCGTCCTTCTTTGTGAGCACCTTGCCATCACCGATATATTGCATCACCTTGGGATTGGAACAGATTGAAGAAAATGCCTCCAAATCGTTAGCTTCAAATGCTCGGAGTCTAAGTCGATCTGTTGTGATCGTTGGAATTTGATTGGTATTAGTCAACGGGGATGCCTGCAAACAGTTCAGAGCAAACAGTCTGTTACTGAAATCGTATCGCAAAGAAGCGGTCAAGTTTCACGACATAACTCCAAATCGTTAGGGAGTGTGGCTCGAATTACCAGTAGTCTCCATGTGAGACTACTAGAGACTTAGGCTTCACCAAATTCCTTGTAATGATGCACCCAACACGCCAAGACATACTTTTCCATACCGGCGGGAATATGCGCCTGTGACCAAGACGCACCGACAAATTCTTCTAATGCTAATTCGTTTTCCCAACGGGAAACCATCGCGTATTCATCGGGTGCCCATTTGGTTGGCTTACCAATCGTAGCGGAAACAAAACCTGCTTGGTTTTTAACAGCATCGATTGAGACAGAAGCAAAATTCTGTTCAAACTCCTCACGAAGTTCGGGAACAATTTCCACTCTAAAAATTCGAACGATCATTCTTTATTCAACATTGAAATTCGGAACACGTACCGCAACCACCATTAATCCCTTTTACAGACAGTCCCAATCAGTATTCTGGGCGCCAATCGCTTCCCCACACTTCTTTCCACAGAAAAGGACGTGTCGAGTTAGATTTAACCGTACCTCCATTCCATAAATTCCATCGTGGATTGGCGTATTGGGCAAAAAACTGGTCAAGCCGGGTACTGAGCGTGTTAACGATTTCTGTGTAGTTCGGATCATCGATCACATTGTTACGCTCGTCTGGGTCACTGCTGAGGTCATACAGCTCATTGGTGAAATTGTAAGGCGTGTTTTCAAATCGCTGCATAAACAGCCATTGGGATGTTCGAATCGCTCGAGTTTCTTCTTGCTCCATAAACACCTCATCTCGAAAGTTCTCACTACCGCCATCTAACAGTGGTCTGAGACTGCTGCCATGAACGATTTCCGGTGTCTCCAACTCGCAGCCAGCAATATCCATCAGGGTGGCGAATATATCCGTTGTACCTACCAGTTCCTCGCGTCGCTTACCCTGCTGAACCAGAGAGGGGTAGCGGAAAATAAGTGGGATGTTGTTGGCTGATCGGTGCATGTTGGCAGGCCATGTGTCTTCACCGTGACCCCAAAATCCGTGGTGCCCAACAGATAGACCATGGTCAGCGGTGTAGATCACCACCGTGTTGTCGAGCACGCCTTTTTGCTCAAGCTTGGCCACCATTTGACCCACTCCGTCGTCCACCATACTCATCTGCGAATAAAACTGCCGCATGGCCGACAAATTGTTTGGCATTTCGGCGAGTTCTTTGTACCAGGCAAAGTCGTAGTCGGGTTCCTTTTCTTTGCGAATAAGTATCCAGTCGATAAGCTCGGGGCACAGTCCTTCTCGCGGGACCGAATCCATGGGCAGGTCGGCGTAGAGATGTGAATATCGATGGTCGGGCTCGGAGGGCGCCACTTCGCCATACGGCGCATTGTAGG
>JBCCFQ010000323.1:0-5134 GCA_039029655.1 Pseudomonadota bacterium
AATGCATGTTACCGGTATCCGCATAACAGCAGACTAGGTACCGGACACCAACGTTGACTTATGGCGCTCAAAGCCAGATCTGCCTTGAGCAGAACGCCGGTGATGCTGCCCAGTGGTAAGTTTGAGTTTTGAAAACCTAAAGACCCAAACGATATGAATCCAATAGAACAGCAAACCATCCGGCTTGCGGATTCGAAAACCGAGATTGATTGAGATTACCGCTTTGCCTTAACGCAATTCAGTTCGTCATCCAACGTAATTCGATAGACGCCCTGGGCTTCGCGCAGGGAGTTGAAGTACAGATAGCGACCATCTGGTGAGAAAAAAGGGTATCCATCTTTGGTATCCATATCCGTCAACTGGCGAATATTACTGCCGTCGGCATCCATGAGATAGATGTCACCGGTTCCAGGCTTTTTGTCACGATCAGAAGCAAAGGCGATGGTTTTGCCATCTGGCGACCAGCTTCCGTAGCCTTCCTCAGTCTTATCTTCTGTCAGTTGTGAGACCTGGCCGTCGGATGTATCAATAACGTACAGATTGTAATCGCTACCGCCTTCGTGTCGATTAAACAATATTTTTGAATCATCCGGAGAAAACTGGGCGTGTGCATCATATCCGTCAAAGTCAGTCCACCGCTTGAGCTGCTGGGTTTGTTTGTTATAGGTGTAGATATCCGAAGATCCAGTGCGATAGGAATTGAATAAGATGGTATTTCCGTCCGATGAATAACTGGCAAGCCAATCCCAGTCAGGGTGTAATGCAACGGTTGTTATTTTTCCTGTCTTCAACTCATACTCGACAATATCAGTCTTTCCGCTTTCCTCATAAACAGAATTGACAAGCGTTTTGCCATCAGGTGCGAAGACTGCGCCATTGTTCATGCCAGACAGATTCATACGTTCCTGATTTTCCAAATCGAGAATGTAAGTACCACGATCTTCCTCATCCCGTTCCCACCCGATAGCCAGTCGTTTGCCATCGAATGACAACCCGTCATACTGGTATTGTCTGATACCAGGTTCAACTGCGATGTGATCGAGTACACATCCACCTGGATCGATGGAGGTTGAGTTATTGCTTTTCGACTGACCATGGCCTGGAAATGCCAACAGAACTACTGCAATAAAAGGTAGAGATCTAAGCATCAGCTTTACTCCAGAGAGGCTGGATTTATTGACAAGCTTGCAGGTCAATTTATGATCAATCACTCCGTCATCAAACCCGTCAGTTCACTAGAGTATAGAAGGCTGATTCAAATCCATTCATGCAGAACGTCGCAATTTTTGGTCGGGTCAACTCATTACTTGTCTAACGAGAACCTGCCTAAGTTCGAAGTGCCGGTAACTTGCAACTTTGCACCTTCGGCCGCGCAGATAAATGTGACAGATTTTTCCTGCTAACATAGCGCATCACCTTTGAACTGGAACCGACCATGATCCGCGCTATCACGATTCTTTTTGTCACAATTTTCAGTTTGTTCTGCCAATCCTCTGCCTCTGCAGATGAGATCTCTGGTCAAAAAGCCGTGTTAATCACCGGTGCTAGTTCCGGTCTCGGCCGAGCCATGGCGGAGATGATGGCCGCCAACGGCTACTTCATTTATGCCGGTGCCCGTAAAGACCAGGATTTGAAGGAGCTCAGTGCCATTGAGAATATCCAGGGAATACGCCTGGACGTGAACAAGCAAGACCAAATTGATGCCGCGGTGAAAACCATCACCGAAGCGGGACGGGGCTTATATGGGCTGGTGAATAATGCGGGCGTGGTTGTGATACAGCCTCTCGTAGAAATTGAAGAGCAGGACTTTGACTTTCAAATGAACGTCAACGTGTATGGTCCATACCGCATTACTCGAGCGTTCGCGCCACTGATTATCGAGTCCAAAGGCCGGATTAACATCATCGGTTCCATTTCTGGAACCCTGTCATCGGCAACCTGGGGACCTTATGCCATGACCAAATTCGCCATGGAAGCCTATGCTGATGCCTTAGCCGATGAAATGAGGCACTTTGGTGTAAAGGTGAGCTTGATCGAGCCAGGTTCTTACCGTTCGAAGATTGGTAAGAGTGCAATGGCGCGTATGGATGAACGAAAACAATCGCCGGACGGATCTGAATTCGAGACGGAAATGAGTCAAACCCTAAATTGGCTCAGCAGTTTTGATAAAGACGCCGGCGACCCTGCTGAAGTGGCGACCGTGGTGATGAGCGCAATGTCCGACAAAGACCCCAAGCCACGATACCTGATTGTCCCCACCCAAGACCAAGCCTACTGGACCATCAATCGGGCCATGGAACGTATGGTGGAGCAAAATCACGATCACAAGTACAGCTATGATCGAGAGGCACTCATCGAAATGCTAGATGCGGCATTGGCAAAACAAAAGTAGGTGCCGATCACTTGCAAGTTGCGCATTTTTTCTAAATGCACTAAACAAACCAAGCACCTTTTTCTTTGAAAACCAGCATCTGAGGAACCCCATTGACTATTCGATGTGCGTTGACACTCATTTTATCGATTGTCTTTTACCAAAGCACCGCGACGGCGCAAGGATCGGCGCCAAGCTGGATCAGTGAAGGGCCGTTCGTCGTCGAGGAAGAGTTCTCGCTGAGTGTTCCCTTAGAGTCGCGGGCTACTAAGGTCTACGTGGAAGTGACAATAGAGGACAGGCCACTGCGCTTTGTATTGGACACCGGATCTCCCTCAATGATCGCTAGCTCAGTCGCGGATGAGCTGGGTCTGCCGTTGGTTGATACCAATATCGGAAGGGACTCACATGGTGCAGAAATTAGAACGAACATCGTGCAAACGGATCTCGAGCTGGGTGGTGTAGAGTTTCAGAACGTGCCTTTATTTGCAGCAGACTTCTCCAAGGCCAAGGCCGCACAGTGCTTTGTTGGTGAAGGCGTGTTGGGGTCAGAGATTCTTCCACTGTGCGCCTGGCAGATCGACGTTCCAAACTCCACTCTAAGATGCAACACTCGTTTGGACGAACTGGATCACGTGGAGAAGGCTAAGAAACTCAGTTTGTATGACTTCGGATATCCTCATGCACCGTTCCTGGATGTGGTCTTTGCTAAAGATGCGAAGAGCAAGGCAATGTTTGACACAGGTTCTCCGTCCCACTTTACTATTTCACCGCCGGACTTCGAAGGCGCGAAAAAGTCTAGGGCCATTACCGATGTGCAGTCGGGTTATGGATCTCTCGGCGCCTCCTTGGGTGGACAGGCCCCCAATGGCGATCAAGTCCGCGGCAAACTCAAGTCTTTAGAGATTGGGGATTTGAAGATCGGTCGAATGAACACAGTCATGAGAGAATCACCACCGAGTCTCATTGGTGCTTCGTTTCTTGATCACTTTGTCGTGACATTAGACTTTCGTTCAAGTGCTGCGTACCTCGACAAGTACAGCGACGAAGTGTTTACAAAACCGTCATTCGGCTTCTCCCTTGGGTTTGAAGAACAGATCTTTGTTTCTTTGGTTTGGAAAGACTCTAAAGCGGAACGGGCTGGACTTCGCGTTGGGCAGCGAATCACTTCAATCAACGGTGTTGCAACGGATCTGAGCTGCGAGGGCATGCTACGAGCCATCGAAGCTATGAATGGGGAGAAGATAGAGCTGGCCTGGGATGGCGGCTCCGCCGCACTTAGCAATTAATTCGGGGTAAAGACAGATAGTCGGTTGGACGTGCCGGATCCGCCAGCCTCAGTTGCCCCGGCAACCACGTAAATGCTTTCGGCCACTGCCACGGCCCCGAGGCCGTGGCGCGGCACCGGCATCTCGCCTGCCTCATGCCATCGATCCGCTACCGAGTCGTATTCCCATACTTCGGCGTAAACTCCGCCACCGTCGGAAGAAAAGTACTCGCCGCCAAATACGTAGCCACGGCTGCCGATGCTCGACGCCGCCAGTCCACCCTGAGCCTGGGGCAAGGGTGCGGCCTGTCGCCAGGTATCATTATCAAAGTCATAGACATCATGTTGTGTTGCGTTGCCGCCGCCTACGGTTCGGCCAGCTATCACATGCCATTGAGCATCTATGACAAAAGATGCGGCGCTATTTCGGGCCATGGGCAGTGGTGATGCGGTTTCTATCTGACCCGTGTCCGAGTCAAACACCTGATGAATAGCAATGTCACGTTGATCATTCCAGTTGGCGTTTGCTCGGCCCGGTGCGCGGCCTCCGGCCAGATGGATACGAGCGCCATTGACGGCGGCGACAGTCTCACACTGGGCAGATGGCAGCGTTGCAACCCGAGACCAACCGCTGTCGGACAACTTCAAAATGTCCCGACTTGCACTCCAGCGGCCGCCATTCGCCGCGACGAAGCCGCTCATCAGAAAAAGGTTGTTGTCGAGGGAAACCAAAAACCCGTGGTGTCTTGGTTCAGGTAGTGACGGTTCTTTCGTCCACACACCCTCTTTGATGTCGAAGCGGTGCACGCGATCACTGATGTTGTTCTGCACGGTCGGAACATCTGGGCTCAAACCGCCTGCCACCCACAACGAGCCCCGGTGCAGGCAGGGATAAATTTCCTGTACTCGTAGAGGCAAAGCCACGGAAGATTCCCAAGCGCTATCGGCGCGGGCTGGCAGGTAGGCACACAGGCTAAGAGCTGCGGCGGATTTGAGGACTCGTCGTCGTGACCACCGGACTCCTAACTGCTGCGCCATAGCGATTCCCCCGATTACATTGGCACTTATGACCGTTGGGTAGACCTGGAGTTCCGGCGGTGGACGATTCATGTTTAGATCTTCCGCCAAAAGCAGGAGCTGGCATTGAGTGACGCTATTTTGGCCTGGTGGTAAAAATTGCGGGCAACTGCAACAGTGCGTTCTAGTCCGTCATCTAGGTTGCTGACTAGTCACATGCGGCTTTGCAGGGACACATAGATTAGTACTGATACTGGGCTATGTGCCAGGTATTGACTATCGCACGTTTCCCCGAACCTTCTTGCGCTTTGGACCGCCGCCTTTTCTGTGACCGGAGGCCCTGCGCGGCTTGTGGGGGCGGTTCTTCCGGCGTGTGCGGTTGGTTGGTTTCTTTTCCTGTTGTGCGGGTGCTTTTGATTCCTGTTTAACTACCGGTGCCACAAAGTCTTTTACTGTTTCGTACGGAATCTGAAGGCCAA